>JALETI010000108.1 GCA_022781515.1 Lachnospiraceae bacterium | reverse complement strand
TGTCGGCATACTATACTATAAAAAAGAGGAACGGGAAATCAGGCGCCTGAAAATTTTGTTTCTCCGAAATCGAATAGAAACGAACAACAGTGAATATACGGTTTTTGAGGAGAAAAGTATGAAATTGGATGGAAAGCTGGTACAGCTTTATGAAATTTACTACCATAACCTGTGGTATGTGGCGTTGGGGTATCTGAAAGATGCCCAGCTTGCGGAGGATATGGTTCAGGAAACATTTATTAAGGTCGCAGAGAAGCCTGGAAGTGTACAGGAAGTGGACAGTAAGATGACCAAGTATTTTCTGATTACCATTCTTCGCAATAAGTGTATTGATTATATCAGAAAAACAAAGCGTTCGCCTGAAACTTCGCTGGAAGACTGGGAAGCCTGCTCTGATTACGGCGATATTCCTCTGACACATGTTCTCAGAAAAGAGTCCATGTCGGAACTGAATCAGATCATTGACAGTCTGGATGAGGCTTACAGAGACCCGTTGAAGTATCGGTACATAGAAGGTCTGAGTAATCAGGAAATTGCACAACGGACGCATATGTCAACCAATCTGGTGGCCGTACGGATCAATCGGGCGAAAAAGATGCTGCGCAGTCGGATTGATCGTGCAAATTTTTATATGGGATAAACAAAAAGAGTATCAGATCATGTAATTTGTCTGATACTCTTTTTTCTTATACGCCCGGAGGGCGGGATTTCTTACGGTCCGGATTCGAACAGGAGCCGGTTTACAGATTTTCCAGCATGGCAAGAATTTCTGATTTGGGCTGGGCACCGATGGTCTGATTGACCTTCTGTCCTTTGTTGAACACCAGCAGGGTGGGAATACTCATAACATTGTACTTCTGTGCCAGTTCAATCTGTTCATCCACATTGACCTTGCCGACCTTGATATCGGTACGTTCTTCTGCGATGGCATCGATAATAGGAGAAACCATACGGCAGGGACCGCACCATACAGCCCAGAAATCGAGCAGGACGGGTTTATCGGATTTCAGGACTTCTGTTTCAAAATTTTCGCTTGTGATGGTAATTACACTCATAAAATACCTCCCTGTGAATTGATTCTGTCCGGCAGAACCTCTTATTCGTATTCCGGAGAATGTCTGCAGGACATTTGTGAAATAGGATGTTCAGCCGGAAAGATTTTTATACGGAAATTTCAGGTTTCCTGTCTGTCTCTATCATACCACAAAAACAGGATAGGAAAAGCTTTTTCTTTTTCATATGTTGAAAAAAGAAATATAAAAATTTATAATGATTCAGCAGAGTGTGATTTCAGAGCATAGAACTGTCTTATAAACAGAAGTTCTGCCTGAAATTGCACCTGACTGTTGATAACAATTATTTTCAGAATTATATTTGTGGATAACAGGAGTAAAAATGAAATATATTATCAGAGCGGATGATCTGGGTTATTCGGAAGGGATTAATTACGGAATCTATAAAAGTGCGTCAGATGGTATGATCAGAAATATCGGACTGATGGCCAATATGCCGGCGGCAGAACACGGAATTCAACTGTTGCAGAGGCTGGAAAAGGAGTATGGGCGGAAAATCTGTCTGGGACTTCATGTGAATATCAGCAATGGAAGACCGTTAAGTGATCCGGTGGAAATACCCGGGCTGACAGAAACGGATGGAAGTTTTCATAACAGCAGATACTACAGAAACAGCGGGCAGGATCTGGTTCTGCAGGAAGAAGTGATAAAAGAGGTTGAGGCACAGCTTCAGTATTTTATAAAACTGACGGGAAGATATCCGGATTATATGGACAATCACGCGGTATTCAGTGATTCTTTTGCTGCTGCCGTAAAAAAGGTTGCTGACCGGTACGGCATTATCTGTACGGCAGCAGGCAAGTATACAAACTCTGTTTTTCCGGCAGGGAATACAAGGATGCGGTATTGTGCTCTGAAAAGCAGTCTTCCGGATTATGATCCCATGGAGAGTCTGCGGGAAAGTGTGGAGATTGGGAAACAGGATGATCCGGATGTGGTTCATATTTTTGTCCTTCATCCCGGTTATCTGGATCAGTATATATTGAATACGTCCTCTCTGACCGTAAACAGGACAAAGGAAGTGGAGATGGCATGTGCGGCAGAAACGAAGCAATGGTTATATGAGAATGGGATTACATGCTGTACATTTTCGGATTTTTACGGGACAGATTCTGAGAAAATAAGAAAATGAAAGGAATTTGAATAAAATGGTAAATCAGTTTTCGCGGACAGAACTGCTTCTGGGAAAGGAAGCGATCAGGAAACTGGCAGCTTCCAGAGTTGCCGTGTTCGGAGTGGGCGGAGTAGGAGGTTATGTGGCAGAAGCACTGGCAAGAAGCGGTGTGGGTACCATTGATCTGATTGACAGTGATCAGGTGAGCCTGACGAACCTGAATCGTCAGATCATAGCGCTTCACTCCACGGTAGGAAGATATAAAACAGAGGTGATGAAAGAACGGATTCTGGATATCAATCCGGAAGCAAACGTTCATATTCATAACTGCTTTTTCCTTCCGGAAACAAAGGATGAATTTGATTTTTCAGAGTATTCCTATGTGGTGGATGCAGTGGATACGGTAACGGCCAAAATCGAGCTGGTTATGGAAGCACAGAAGGTGGGAACACCGATCATCAGCAGCATGGGAGCAGGTAATAAACTGGATCCCACTGCCTTTGAAGTGGCAGATATCTACAAGACATCCGTTTGTCCTCTGGCAAAAGTGATGCGCAGAGAACTGAAAAAAAGAGGTGTGAAAAAACTGAAGGTGGTTTATTCAAAGGAAATGCCTCTGACACCCATGGGAGACGTGGAAGAAGAAATGGGAAAGAGACGTGCATTGCCCGGTTCCGCTGCGTTTGTGCCTTCAGTTGCAGGACTGATCATTGCCGGCGAGGTGATTAAGGATCTGGTGAAGGGATGATAGCAGGCGAATTTGTGGAAAATGGATTCTGAAAAAACAATACAGAGAAAAACGGGAAAAACCCGCTGAAGCATTTGTTATATCAGATTCTTCAGCGGGTTTTCGGTTTAGCCAAGCTTGATCTTCAGCAGATCCTTGATGATTTCCGCGCATTTATCCATACCCAGCTTGCCGCTGTTAAGGATCAGATCGTATCCTCTGGGATCTTTCCATTCCATGCCGCCGGAATAATATTTGTGATAGTCGGAGCGGTATTTATCTGTTTTTTCGATCAGTTTCTGTGCCTCTGCATCATTTACACAAAGACGTTCCTTTACATTTGCAATACAGGTGTCCATGTCAGCATCAATAAATACACTGATGGCATGGGGATTATCTTTCAGAATAATATTGCTGCATTTTCCGATAATGATACAGGATTCGCTGGCTGCAAGCTGGCGGATGATTTCAGCCTGAATATTGAACAGGTTGTCATCGGAAACAAATTTTTTATCCGTGGGCTGGGCAATACGGTTGATGTTTGGAAAACCGGCCAGTTTTTTGGTGATGTAGGAGCCTCTCAGCTTTTCATCTACCTGTGCAAACATCTGCTCGCTGATGCCGCTGTAATCCGATGCCATACGAAGAAGCTGATCTTCGTAACAGGGAATACCCAGTTCTTCGCTTAAGTTGATACCAATGGTTTTACCGCCGCTTCCGAAGCTTCGGGCAATTGTAATAACATAAGGTGTACTCATGGAAATGCCTCCTTCTTTTTGGGAAAATATGCTCTGCTAAATGGTTAAAAAATTAATATATTGATTTCAGTATAACACAAGTGTGCTTTAAAAAGAAGCACACAGGCATAAATTTTCTGAAAAAGGATATACTGATACAGCATTCAGAAAACTGCTATCGCAGAAGGGAGTATCAGAAATGAAAATGAAAACGTGCAACAGAAAACCAGCGATTATGCGAGTGATGCTTGTAATGACAATGGTTCTGGCTCTGACAGGTGCACTGACTGCCTGCCGGGCTGCAGATAAAGCAGAATCGGCAATTGAAAGCGGGCTGGATGGCGGAACAGCCAATGATGGTACCGCAGGAAATGGAATCATCAATGACAGTACTGCAGGTACGGGAACAAGTGGTTCTTTTGATAATAATACCAATGGAACCAATGGGGAAAGCAGTCAGTCCGGAATGACAAATCCGACAAACAATGGAGGAACCGGAAATAATACGGATGCTGAAGCAGGAACCATCAATGGAACAGACAGGAATTCCGGCAGTCAGGGAATTGGAAATGGAACAGAAACCGGAGCAGGAACAGAAACCAATAATGGAACAGGAACTGAAAGCGGAACCGGAACAGGCCGCTGATATTTGAAGAAGATCAAAAAAATATGCTCCCATCCGGGTGATAAGCGTCTGGTTTCTGCTTATATTCCGGATGGGAGCATTTAATTATCCGATCAATATATCATTAATAATTAAGCGATTAAAGCCTTAGCTGCAGCTGCTGCAGATGCTGCATCCTGTGTATAGCAGTCAGCACCGATTTCATCAGCGAATTCCTGAGTGATAGGTGCACCGCCAACCATGATCTTAACCTGGTTCTTGCATCCAGCTTCGATCAGAGCTTCAACGGTTTCCTTCATAGCAGGCATGGTAGTTGTCAGCAGAGCGGACAGACCAACGATCTTAACTTCGGGATCGTTCTTAACTGCTTCGATGAATTTTTCCTTGGGAACGTCAACGCCAAGGTCGATTACTTCGAAACCAGCGGATTCGATCATCATACCAACCAGGTTCTTGCCGATATCATGAAGGTCACCAGCTACGGTACCAAGTACATATTTACCGATGGAAACGCTTGAATCACCAGCCATAGCGGGTTTCAGAACTTCAACACCCTTCTTCATTGCACGAGCAGCTACCAGCATTTCGGGAACGAAGATTTCGTTGTTTTTGAATTTTTCACCAACGATACCCATAGCGTCGATCATACCAACGTTCAGGATAGTGGTGGGTTCGATACCTTCTGCTAAACATTCTTTTACAAGGTTGGGAACGAGTTTGGATTTACCTTTGGTTACGGCTGTTGCTAATTCTTCAAGTTTTGACATGATTTTATCCTCCTAAATTTAAATGAATGTGGCTTTTCACCGTCAGGGTGAAGGGAAAGGGTTTCAGGTTTCGGCTCCTCACTTCCTTGACCTGCAACCGTTCTGTATCATAACACACGGATGATACAGATGTATATTCTGCCTGGAGAACTTACCTGCCGGAACCGGTTTCGGATCGGCTTTCCTGTGCGTGCAGAACGGTAAGTCCGGGCTTAGAATTGATATTATTTAATGGGGCCAAATGCCTCGTCTCTGAATGCGCCAACGTATGCCATACAGAAATCATCGTTGCCAAGCAGAGCATCTGTAGCGTACAGCAGACCAAGGAAATCTCTTGCATCTGCGTCTTCTGTCAGGTTGCCTTTCAGTTCTTCGAACAGACCTTCAATGTCGCGTTCTTCGTATTCTTCGTCTTCTTCCGGTTCGATGATACCAGCCTTCATAGCAAGGGCTGCATATGTAGGATATAAGAACTTAACCTGTTCAGCGGGAAGTTCTGCTGCGATTGCAGACAGATCCATGCCTTCGGTAACACTGCCCTTAGCCAGAATTGCTTCTGTACATGCGATCATAGCCATCAGGTTTGCATTCAGCGGATCGAAAATAGCGCTGTCAAGACCATCAGCCATGGACAGAACAGTAAAGCCCATGTTCAGGATCTTACGATAGGGAAGGTTGAAAGAGATATTGGAAACAGCACCTGTAATATGGATGGTGGGATACTGTGACTTGATTGTTTCCATAACTTCTTCTACCATTGCGATACCATCTTCAGCTGTACAGAGCATTTCGATCAGGGGATCGATGTGCAGACGGCTGGGATCGATGTCGTATTCCTTTGCCTTAGCCATGATGTTGTTGAATACTCTTAAACGATCAGCAGCTGACTTCGGAATACCGGTATCATCACTTAACAGAGCAACACATTCCCATTCGGGATGTTCTTTCATAATGGGGAACAAAATATCCATCTTGTTGCCTTCGCCTGAAACGGAGTTCAGAAGACCGGGCTTGTTGCAGAACTTGTAAGCTTCTGCGATAACTTCAGCACTGGGGCTGTCAACAGCGATCGGCTTATCGGTAACACTCTGAACCAGATCGATCAGCCAGTGCATGGTTTCCACTTCAATATCTTCAGCCACAGAAGCACATACATCAATGTAAGTTGCACCTGCGTTCGCCTGCTTGATTGCAATTTCTTTGATGTATTCTTCATTTCTCTCAGCGATGGCTTTACCCATGGAAGGGATGGAACCATTAATTTTCTCACCAATGATAATCATTGTCGAAATCCTCCTTGTAAAATAGTCTGTTCTCCTGCCACCGGGAACAGAGAATAGAAACATATTATGCTGCGGTAGTCCACAGCCCCCTCAAAATATGTTGATGTCTCCATTATAAGGAAAAGTGCATAAGGCGACAATTCTTATAGTGTAGCCGAATTGAATTGTTTAAGCTACAAAATGTAGCACAGTTTTTTACAAAAATAAACAAAATATTTTACAAAGTAAATAGAGTGTGATAGTATGATAAAAGGAACTTACGTGATTTTTCTATAAAAATGAAAATAAAAAATGACTTAAAAGCTGCATTTTCAACAGATATTTCCAGGAGAATAAATTATGAATATTACATTCAGTGAAATTGCATATCTTTTGTCGCGGAAATATACAGTTCGTGAAGTGAAAAACGCATATTTTGATGCGCATCTGGCTTCTGTGAAGCGATACCGGGGACAGGTGGAAAATAAGCAATTATACTGTATTACGGTAAAACGTGTGGGAGAATTAATCCGGCATCCGTTGGACAAATTATCCAGATGTGCCTTTGTGGCGTGGGGAAATGATACGGAGGAAGATGACCGTGCATGGGAAAGCATATCATCTGCCAAACGGCTGCCCATTGATATTGTCTATGTTCCGCATGTGGGATTTGAGGAAGATCTTCTGGAAGATATGGTGGATTTTTTCTGTATGCTGCATATGTGGGATGGTCAGATGCGGGATGCCGGAAACAGCAACCATATGGATATTTACGATCTTCTCAATGCAGGAAGAAGAGTAATCGGGCTTCCGATGGCGGTATTTGACCGGAATTTTGTTGTAATGGGATGTACAGATGATTATTTTAATTATTTCCCGGATATGAAAGATCGTCTGATTAACCGGCAGATGGACCGGACGGATATCAAGGTCCTTCTGCAGGACGAGGATTATCTGGAAGCGGAAAAGCAGAAAGGACTGTTCCTGTATCCTTCCAGACCGGCCAATACAAATGCACTCTGTTACAATATCTGTTTTTCAGGCGAGTTTTTTGCAAGAATTCTGATGGTGGTTCCGGAGTTTCACTTCCATCCGGGAATCCGACAGTTGTACGATACATTTGTCCGATATGTGGAAGCGGCGTATCTGAATAATCTGCGTAATCATCCGGAAGAGAATCAGGATGATGTACTGCATCATTTATTTAAAAAGTATCTGTTTCATCCCAAACGAAAAGATTTTGAGACAGATTTTCAGGCATTAAATATGCACAATTGGTTCCGTTTTGATGAATATCGGATCATTGTTCTTCAGATGTTCGGATCCAGAGAATTTGAGAGAGGTGCATCTTATCTTTGTCAGCAGCTGGAACGTCTGTATGAGTATTCCTGTACTTGCCGGACGGATCGGGAAATTATATGGATCATTAATTATACCCGGGAAAAAGCAATGAAAGACCGTGACAGTTTTCAGAGTAATTTTCCCTATCTGATCCGTGATTTTGGCTGTAAGGCCGGAATCAGTGATTTTTTTCATGATTTTACCATGTTGAGCAATTACAGAAGACAGGCCAATATTGCACTGGATCTGGGAAACCGGAGAGAACCCTACAGCTGGTATTATTCGTTTGATGATTATATTCTGGATTATATGATCGGGCAGACCATGACACTGTTTTCGGCGGAACAGCTGGCACATAAGGGGCTTCTGAAGCTGTATGAATACGACAGGAAACATGATACGGAGTTTGTAAAGACACTGCAATATTATATTATGAATCGTTTTAATGCTTCTGAAGCGGCGCAGAAATTATATATTCACAGAACAACTTTTATCAGAAGAATGGAGAGAATCGAAAATCTGGTGTCACTGAATCTGGATGACCCGGATGAGCTGCTTCATATTCTGTTGTCTTACAGAATGTTTAAAGGAAAGGAGAAAGGGAATGAATAAATTCAGAGTCAGATTTTTACCTCAGAATGTGGAAATTATGGTGGAAGAGGGGACGGATCTTCTTGAAGCACAGATTAAGGCGGGACTGCATCCGGATGCACCCTGCGGCGGCAAAGGCACCTGCGGAAAGTGTCTGGTTAATATATCGGAAGGGCAGCCTTCCGGTGTGCAGAAGGCCTGTACCACAAAGGTTACCTGCGATATGACGGTTAATCTGCAGGCAAGCGGCGGTCACAGTATTCTTCTGGAGGGCGTGCAGCGGAAAATTGTTTTAAAATCAGCCATTCGCAGCGTGAATGTGACGGTAAAACCCTGTGAACTGGGGGATAATGCTTCGGACTGGAAGCGTTTGAAGAAAGCGGTGGCAGAAGCAGCAGGGATTACAGAAGACAGGATTCCGCCCAACAGGAAGCTGATTGCTGATCTGTATCAGATTCTGAAGGACAATGATTACAGTTTGAATGTTGTTTTATGCGGAGATGAGATTCTGGATCTGCGTCCCTCCGATGATCCGGTTTATGTGATGGCCTTTGATATCGGAACCACTACGATTGTGGGATACCTGCTGAATGCAGCAACCGGTGAAGAGCTGGCTGTTACCAGTATGCTGAATCCTCAGTCTCAGTATGGAGCGGATGTCATTGAAAGAAGTAACTATGCCATTGCAGATGGTGTGGAGGAACTGAGCAGTCTGGTCCATGAGGCATTGAATCAGCTGATTGAACAGGCGGTGAAGAAAGCCGGTGTGAACAGAACCTCCATTTACATGATTTCCGTGGTGGGAAATACCTGTATGCATCATCTGTTTGCCGGCATTTCACCGAAAGCACTGGTACATGCACCGTATAATCCCACGGTCAGTGAAAGCATGATGATGAAAGCGAAGGATGTGGAAATTGATATATTCCCGGATGGAAATGTCATGCTGCTTCCCAATATTGCCGGATTTGTCGGAGCAGATACCGTCGGTGTACTGCTGGCTACGGAGTTTGACACATTGGAGGAACTGTCCCTGGTCATTGATATCGGTACCAATGGTGAGATGGTTATGGGCGACAAAAACCGCCGTATAGCCTGCTCTACCGCCGCAGGACCTGCCTTTGAGGGTGCCAAGATTGCATGTGGTATGCGTGGTGCAAAAGGCGCCATTGATCATGCAAAATGGGAAGATGGAAAGCTGGTTTACAGCGTAATCGGAAACGGGAAACCTACAGGTATCTGCGGTTCCGGTCTGATGGATATTGTAACGTTCCTGCTGGAAGGCGGTATCATGGATGAAATGGGCCGAATTATGGACGAGGATGAATTCGAAACAGAGATTGCAAAGACCTGTGCATCCAGAATCATCCGTGTGGAACCCAACAATATGAAGGCATTCCTGCTGACGGATGAAACGGAAAGCGGGAACGGCCAGAAGGTATATCTGAGCCAGAAGGACATCCGTGAAGTACAGCTGGCCAAGAGTGCCATGGCAGCAGGCATTACACTGATGGCAGATACACTGGGAATTGAACTGGAAGATATCCGGAAGGTAATGATTGCAGGAGCTTTCGGAAATTATATGTCACCCCACAGTGCCTGCGGAATCGGTATGATTCCCGGTGAACTGGAGGAACGGATCGTCCCTGTGGGAAATGCAGCCGGGGAAGGTGCAAAGATTGCGGCGCTGAATATAGATGAGTTCAGAAGGTGTCAGACGATGGCGGAACACTGTGAATTCCTTGAACTGGCAACGCATCCCGATTTCCAGGATACCTATGTTGATCTGATGGAGTTCCCGGAGCAGGAATAAGCTGTAAAAGCAGATTTTGCAGAAGTCTGATGAAAGGTAAAAAAGTAAATTAAACGGAGGATTTACAAGATGGCGGAATTTATTTATGAAGAAATGGCAAAAAAGGCTGAAGAGAGCGGATTTACGGCAGTTGCCCCTCTTGCAATGGAGACGATTATTCTCCATCCGGAGGTTCGTGACACCTGTGCGAAAAATAAATGTCAGGCGTATGATACCAACTGGAGCTGCCCTCCGGCCTGCGGTACGCTGGAAGAGTGCTGGGAAGAACTGCAGCAGTATAAATACGGTATTTTGCTGCAGACCATGGGTGAACTGGAAGATGCCATGGATTATGAAAGCATGATGGAAATTGAAAAAAGACATAAGGAGCATGTGGCTGCATTTGTGGATCAGGCTCGGGCAGTTCAGGAAGACTGTCTGGTTCTCGGCGGGGTCTGTACTGCATGTAAAAAGTGTACATATCCGGACAATCCCTGTCGTTTCCCCATGAAGAGAACCTCTTCCATGGAAGCATACGGAATGTTTGTCAGTGAAGTCTGCAAGGCCAATGATCTGACCTATTACTACGGTCCCAATACACTGGCATACCTGTCCTGCGCATTTTTTAAATAAATCATTTTGATCTATGAAAAGGGGATGGATAAGATGAAACAGTATATGGAAGAATATCCCCGGATCGATCTGCATCTTCACAGTTCTTTTTCGGATGGAACCTGCACACCGGAAGAGATTGCTGCAGAGGCCAGGGAAAAGAAAATCGATCTGATTGCATTAACCGATCATAATACACTGGCCGGCATCGAACGGTTTCGAAAAGCTGTCCAAAAGGAAGGTCAGAAGGCCGCTGCGGGAATTGAACTGACATCCGGGTACCGGACGGAGGATCAGAAAACAAAGGAAATTCACGTGATGGGATATTTTTCCATTCGGGCAGATATGGAATCCGAAAAATTCGCATTGCTGAATCAGAGAATCTGCGAATATGGGAACAGCAAATATCTGCAGCTGGAAAAAATTCTGGAGAATATTGCAGAGGATTATCCGGAAATATCCGTGCAGGAGTTTTATAAGTATATTGTAAACATCAAACCGGATAAAAATTATAATCGGGTTCATATTGCCAATTATCTGGTGCACATGGGACTGGCCGAAACGGTACAGGAGTGTTTTGAACGGTTTCTGTCCGAAAAACAGAAGTATTATGTACCGAGAAAGCAGATCACTGTGGAAGAAGCCGTACATGCCATAAAAGAAGCCGGTGGTCTGTGCATCATTGCCCATCCGGCAGAATATCATTTTACGGATGAGGAAATGGAACGGTTTTTCCGTCACTGCAGGGAACTTTCCGTGGATGG
>JALETI010000093.1 GCA_022781515.1 Lachnospiraceae bacterium | reverse complement strand
TATAAGGCAGCCAGACTTCTGATGGATGAATATGATATAAAAAAGGGCGTTGATATTCAGCTGCAGAAGTTCATTCCGGTGGCGGCCGGCATGGCTGGAGGAAGTACGGATGCAGCAGCAACATTGATCGGTATGAATCGGTTGTTTCATCTGAATCTTTCCAGACAGCAGCTGATGGATTACGGGGTAAAGCTTGGTGCAGATGTACCGTATTGTATCGCCGGAGGAACTGCATTATCAGAAGGAATCGGTGAAATACTGACTCCCCTGCCGGATGTTCCGAAGGGATATGTACTGGTGGCAAAACCGGGAATCAATGTTTCCACCAGATTTGTATATACCAATCTGAAGCTGAACGAAGAGACAGAGCATCCGGATATTGATGCACAGATTGAAGCCATAAAGGAACAGGATTTCAGAAAAATGGCCGGTCTCATGGGAAATGTACTGGAAACGGTGACCATACCTGCCCATCCGATTATTCAGGAAATCAAGGATTTTATGATGAGAGAAGGGGCTGTAAATGCCATGATGAGCGGCAGCGGTCCCACTGTATTCGGATTATATGAAGATAAGCAGCTGGCGGAAAAAGCCTGTGAAAAACTGAGAGAATCCAGACTGGCGAAGATGGTATTTTTAACCACTTTTATCGGTCAGAATCCCTATGCATAAAAAACAATCAGAAAAGATTTCACATGAAAAAGCGGGTATTGCAGTAAGAAAGGATACCTGCAGTTGTTGGAGGAGAAAAAGCGATGGTAGAAGATCTGCAGTTATTGATGGAAGAAAACATACCGCTGCGCGATGCAGTATTTGAAACCTTGCGTGAAGCAATTTTAAAAGGAGTTCTTGCCCCCGGACAGCATCTGATGGAGATGCAGCTGGCAAATCAGCTGGGAGTCAGCCGTACTCCGGTGCGCGAAGCCATTCGTATGCTGGAGCTGGAAGGACTGGTGAATATGATTCCCCGAAAGGGTGCCCGTGTGGCAGCTATTTCCGAAAAAAGTCTTTCCGATGTCCTTGAGGTGCGCCGTGCGATGGAAGAGTTAAGTGTACGTCTTGCATGTAAGCGCATGGATCACAAGGATATGGAAAAACTGGATCAGATTAATCAGCAGTTTATCCGTGCATGTCAGACCGATGATGTGGTTCAGATTGCCAGAATTGACGAGAGTTTTCATGGTGTTATTTATGAAGCGGCAGATAATGCAAAACTGCTTCAGCTGCTGAGTCAGATGCAGAATCAGATGTATCGTTATCGGATTGAATATATTAAAATGAAAGAAAGACGTCAGATTCTGGTGGAAGAACATAAGAAAATCATCTATGCCCTGGCAAGGAGAAATTCAGAAGAGGCAGCGGAAGCCACCCGCATCCATATCTCCCACCAGGAACAGTGTGTGATGTCTGAAATTCAGAGTAAACGGTCGATTTAATCACTGAAAAAAGTATAGTACAGGTCTTCGAATACTTCAGCAATTTTTAATTGAAAGGTGACACCTTCATTCAGGGCACTGAAATCAGCTTCAGAAAGAGATTTCTGAAGCTTTGTTTCTGCATCTTCAGAAAAAGATGCTGTGGTTTCATCCGTAAAACAGAGAGTGGGATAGAGTACACACCACCAGTTCTCGCCTTTTCCTTCTCCCAGGGTGACCAGAAGTGTATCATAGCAGCCCGGAGGAAAGGTGAGATTTCCATAGGTTCGAATGGGAAACAGACTTCCGGTTAACTGAACCGTACATTTTGTCCGGGAAGAACCGGTCAATTCATGCAGGATGTTGTCTGCTTCCTGCTGAATCCAATCCATGTTTTCCTGAACCCGGGCAACGGCTTCTTCTTTGGAAGCGCAGGTATCCAGCAAGGGTTTCAGAGACTGACATAATCTGCTTTTTACAGACAGTTTCAATTCCTGGTCCTCCTTCTGATTGCTGTTGGCAATTACCCGCAGACGCAGAACCGAATCGGAAATGGATTCTGCCTGTGCATATACCGGAAGGCTCTGCAGCAGCATGGCATGGAGAGTCACAACAGCAAGCAGAAAAATCATTAAAATAAGAGAAGAAATATATTTAAAACGGACGGTTTTACCTGATTTTTTCATTGTTTATACTCCTGACTGAATGTTTCTGTAAGAAGTATTGACAGAAAAAGAGAGGTGTAAACCGTCCGTTATGAATTAATCTTCTTTTTTCTTTTTCATATTCCTGATTTTTTTCAGAATCTTCTTTGCCGCAGGCATTGCATTTTCAATAAAGGTATATGCAAGGGGGCGGAATACATAGCGGTATTCACCGACGAATTCTGTGAATTCTGCATTAAAGCCGCTTTTAAAACGATACAGACCATAAAGGTGATTGTCTTCGCTTCGATCACCGGAGATTCCGCGGAAATCATAGATACGGCAATTCTTTTCCACCGCCCAGCGGATCATTTCCCACTGAAGCAGGTAGTTGGGCATCAGATTACGATGGGAGTTGGAAGATGCACCATACATGTACCATACCTTATCATACAGCCAGCATGCGATGGTGCCGGCAATGGGTTCCCCTTCTGCACTGTATGCCATATACAGACGGCAGTTTTCGCCAAGGTTGTCCAGCATATCTGCAAAATACTGGGCAGGACGGATCATGAATTCATCTCTGGCACCGGTTTCTTTCATAATACGATAAAAGTCCGGTACAGCTTCTTTACCGCAGATTTTTACAACCACGCCCTTTTTCTTGGCAAGACGGATGTTGTAGCGGGTCTTGGGTTTGAACATGGCCATGACCTCATCTTCGGTTTTATCCTGAATGTGAAGCATCATAACATACTGGGGCTGGATATTTTCGAAATTAAGAGCCTTGGGGGCAAGAATAAATCCAAGGTCTTCCATATGTTTCATAAATGTGGTTTCTTCGAATGTAACATCGGGGTCCAGTTTCAGCACATAGCATCGGAACTGTTTTGCCAGATCCTTTGCTCCCTTCAGCAGTTCTGCAATAGTTTCTTTGTCATTGATGTCACAGACAGGGCCGCGGGCTGCATACATTAATGTATAGGGAGTAGCAGGAATCCTACGGATCAGTACGGACATGGCACCGATGATTTCACCGGCATCATTACGAACAAGAATTGCACGGAAGGTCCAGAAGGGCTTCTGTTTGCTCCATGCATAGGTCTGAAGGATTTCCCCTTTGGGGTGATGGGATACAAATTCTTCAAATTCCTCATGATTCTCGGGTCCTATAATTTCATACATGGTAAAATAACTCCTTTTTATGTTAAACGCTCTGATATGTGTATTTATCTGATCATAGTCAGGTTATCTCAGTCAGAGAAGATTTCCACCTTTATCAGTGGTAAGCAATAAGCATCGATTTGTTTCATATGGCTGGTATTAAACCAGTTCTTTCCTAATAGAAGGATGCACAAACAGGGGATTGATATGGAATGTAACGATATCCCCCTCTTCAAAACCGGTGTCAGTCAGGTCGATCATAATATGTGCAACACCGCTTCTGCCCACATAGGGTACCCTTTTTTTCTGGCCGGTCAGGAGGCTGGTAACCAGAACCGTTTTCTGATAACGCTTTGGAAGCAGTTTCACTGCCAGCAGATGGATGATGCCATGGAGCAGGGGTTCCGGATTGTCAGCATATCCCAGCATAATACCGTCCCCATGACCGGCACGAACCAGTCCCAGGCGGGAATCCCGTTTCAGAACGGCGCAGGCCTGATAACCGATGGTACTTCCCTTGGGAAGTTCATCAATCTGACAGATGGGTGCTTCCAGCCAGACGGAATCCTTCAGAGAACTTCCGCCCCGGGCGCATTTGCCGATTATGGCAGAACCGCATCTTACAGCATCCAGGCCCAGAGTTCCCAGTGACATGGTGGCTGCAGAATTGCAGATATGGCGGATACCGGGATCAATTCCCTGTTTCTTTAAGGTATCGGCTGCTGCCAGAAGACGGGAAAGCTGAAGCTTTGCCTCTTTTTCATAGCCGGAAGGTTTTCCGTTCAGATGACTGTAGCAGCCTTCAATTTTCAAATAGGAAGGGAGCATGGTCAGATCGGGAATCTGATTCCACAGAAAACCGTAGCGCCCCATGCCGGTTTCGATGGCAATATGGACGCGGGGAGTCAGTCCGGTTTCATCGGCAGCCGTTTTCAGAACCACGGCCTGTTTCATGCTGCCCAGCATAAATATAATATCATTCTGCAAAAGAGTTCCGGCTTCTTCCGCATCATAGGAAGGAGACATCAGAAGAATATCCTCTTTGCATCCGAAACGCCGCAGCGCATATGCTTCCTCTGCATTGGTTACGGCATAAAAATCAATGTTCTGTTCTTTCAGAATACGGTATTCACGTTCCAGTCCCATGCCGTAGCCGTTTTCCTTGACCACAGCAATCAGCCGGGCGGAACCGATCTTATTACGGATCACCCCCACATTGTGGGCAATGGCGGCCGCATCGACTTTCATGACTGTCTGCTTCTGAAAGACAAGATTTCCAGATTTGAGATTTCCATCAGAATTCATGTATATTCCTTACTTTCCGGTGATGTAAACGGTTAAAAAGCAGTTAGACGGTGCCTGACTGCTACAACGATTATATAGGCTCTTTTCTGGTTTTGCAAGTGTGAACAGCACTTTTTACAGGACAAACCGCAGGAATTGCGTTTCTGAATCGATACTACTTGAATTCTATTTTGAATCTGTGTAAAATAAAAACGGTCTGACCGGTGAAAATGAAAAGAATTTTACAATGTCAGATTGAATATTTAGATACGGATCATTCAGTGTCGGCTGAATGATTCCATTTAGTGATATGATTTTGGAGGAAATACGATGAGCAGATCATGTGTTGCAGTAATATTTGGAGGTTGCTCCTCTGAGCACGAAGTTTCCTGTGTATCCGTACAGACAATTATCCGGGCAATCAATCCGGAAAAATATGATATAATTTTAATTGGTATTACAAAAGAAGGACGCTGGCTGAAAGCAGAGTCACTTGAAGACATCGCAACGGGTACATGGTACCACAGCAAAGTCAGAGCAATGATTGTTCCTGACAGAGAAATTCATGGTGTGATGTTATGTGAAGAAGGAAAGACTCCTTCCTTTGTAAAAGTGGATACAGCTTTTCCTGTTCTTCATGGTTTAAACGGTGAAGACGGAACTATTCAGGGGTTATTTGAACTGGCAGGTATTCCTTATGTTGGATGCGGCATTTTTGCCAGTGCAGCAGGTATGGATAAATTCTATACGAAAATTGTAGCGGCTCTTACGGGCGTGCGTCAGGCTGCATATACACCCATTATTGCAGAAAAATTTATGGAAAATATGGATAAATACCTGGATCGTGTGGAAGAGGAACGTACCTATCCGGTATTTGTAAAGCCTTCCCGTGCAGGTTCATCCCAGGGAGTATCCAAGGCGCACAACAGAGAGGAACTGAAGGAAGCTATTCTTCTGGCGGCAAAACATGACCGTAAAATTCTTGTGGAAGAGACCATTGTGGGAAGAGAAATCGAATGTGCAGTGCTTGGCACCTCTTTTGACGCGCAGGCCAGCGGTGTCGGAGAAGTTCTGGCAGGCGATGAGTTCTATACTTATGAAGCGAAATACAGCAATCCGGAATCGAAGACGGTGATTGATCCGGAAATGAATCCGGAAACCACAGAGGAAATCCGCCGGTATGCGGTGAAGATTTTCAAGGTTCTGGATGGATTCGGACTTGCCAGAGTGGACTTCTTTGTATGTGAAGATGGATCGGTTGTATTTAATGAAATTAATACGCTGCCCGGATTTACTTCCATCAGTATGTATCCCATGCTGTGGGAGGCACGGGGAATCAACCGGGAGGAACTGGTTGACCGACTGATTTCCATGGCATTGGAACGAAAATAGGTATTTTCAGATACCGGGCGGGGATTGCAGAAATATACGGAGGAAAAAATGAGAGAGGTTTTATTGACAGTTCATGGGTGTCATAAGGAAAAGGAAGGAGAATGGGAAGGTATCGAAGTGACCACAACGGGTTCCCTTTACGATAAAAATAATTCTCTTTTTCTTCTTTATGATGAAGTGATGGGGGAAGATGAGGCTGATATCAGCCATAACCGGGTGAAAATCGAGCAGAATCCGCTGCAGATTTCCATTACGAGAACCGGTGCCATAGCAAATTGTATGACGTTCAGTGAAGGATATGTGGAACAGTCCACTTACGGAACTCCATTCGGTAATATGGTGATGGAGATTCGCACAAAGGAAGTCTGTTTCGGACAGAATGAAGAGGGATTTCATATTTATATTGTTTACGATCTGGTAATGGATTATGATTATGCCTCTTCCAGTAAAATTCAGATCGACGGAAAATTTATTTAAAACTGCAAATGCAGAAAACAAAAAAGGCAGGATATGTAAGATATCCTGCCTTTTTTATGATACAAAACTTAAGCATCTTTTTTTCTGAATCTGGAGAAGAAACCTTTCTTTTCTGGAACCGGAAGCAGAGTACCGCGAACGGGTTTTGCAGCTGTTATATAGATGCCGCTGCAGGTGGCTTTCAGTTCTTTCTTTAAAGGAAGCTGATCAAACAGCTTGTCTTCACAGATCATGTTCATAATCTTGGGACCAATCTTTACTTTTACAACAGAAATTCTGGAACGTTTCAGGTACCAGGGGGTCTGCTCCAGAACCTGTTTGGGAAGCATGGTGGCTTCTTTGAGCTTCATACGTTTCTTATCCACCACCATCAGATTGACTGTCTGGGCCATGGATTCCATCATAGCCTGCTGTTCGGTCTGTTTCTTTTCCAGACGTTTGCCGATAAAGTAAAGTACACCAAGGATAACAGCGCCGATAGCAAGAGTTACTATCAGACCTATCCAGAAATGATTCATAGGGAATTCCTCCTTAATATATTCATACATAGATTTTTATATTATATCATTCACTTTGGATAGTTGCAATCGTAAATTCTGCAATGAGAAATAAAAAATGAAAAAAATACGAAAAAAGTTCCAAAAAAGTTTTCAGAAACTGTTTGACATAACTTTCCATAAATGATATAGTGTAGAGTGCGTTATTGAAATGATAGAATGCCCGAGTGTGCTTTGCTGCAGATATGGTGCGGCGGATCAGGCGTCCATGGACGGCAGACAGGGTGCAAACAGGTTTTTTAGTTAGAATTAGGGGTGAAAGATCAATGGAGAAAAACAGAATACGACCGGTCGAAGCCGGTAAAAGCATTCGAATGAGTTATTCCAGAAAAAAAGACGTTATCGAGATGCCCAATCTGATTGAAATTCAGCGTAATTCCTATCAGTGGTTCCTGACAGAAGGTCTGAAGGAAGTTCTGGATGATATCTCACCCATTTCAGATTTCAGCGGCAACATGAATCTGGAATTTGTAAACTTTGTACTTCGTACTGATAATATCAAGTACACTATCGAAGAATGCAAGGAGAGAGATGCAACATATGCAGCTCCTTTATGGGTTACTGTGCGTCTGAAGACTGCTGCAGAAGACAGCGAAAGTGAAATCAAAGAAACGACTCATGATGTTTATATGGGCGAGCTTCCGCTTATGACAGACACCGGTTCTTTTGTCATCAATGGTGCGGAACGAGTTATCGTAAGTCAGCTGGTTCGTTCTCCTGGTATCTATTATGATATGACTCATGATAAGCTGGGAAGCAATGAGTTATACTCATGTACCGTTATCCCCAACAGAGGTGCATGGCTCGAATACGAAACAGATGCCAACGATGTATTTTATGTACGTGTTGACAGAACCAGAAAAGTACCCGTTACTGTACTGATCCGTTCTTTACTTGGTGAAGGACATGCAAGTGACGAAGATATATATGAACTGTTCGGTCATGAACTGAAGATTGAAAAGAGTATTGAAAAAGAACCCACCAGAAAGAATGAACACGGTGAAGACATCAGAGACTATAAGAGCGGTGTCCTTGAACTGTAAAAGAAGATCCGTCCCGGTGAACCGCCTTATGTTGAAAACGCTGCCAGCCTGATTGAAAGCATGTTCTTCGATTCCAGAAGATACGATCTGGCAAAAGTAGGCCGTTATAAATTCAATAAAAAGCTGCATATGAAGAATCGTATTGTCGGCCGTATTCTTGCAGATGATGTGGTTTCCCCCGCTACAGGCGAAATTGTTGCAGAAGCAGGTACAACAGTGACGAAAGAACTGGCAGTTGAAATTCAGAACAGTGCGGCTCCCTTTGTTATGATTCAGGCAGAGGAAAAGAACGTGAAAGTTCTGTCTAACCTGATGGTTGACCTGAAAACGTATGTGGACTGTGATCCCAGAGAACTGGGTATCACGGAAGATGTATTCTGGCCTGTTCTGAAAGAACTGATGGATGAGAATCCTTCTGAAGAAGAACTGTTTGCAGCAATCCGTGAAAACGTTCACAGTCTGATTCCGAAGCATATTACCAAAGATGATATTTTTGCTTCTATTAATTATAATATTCATCTGCAGTATGGTATCGGCAACACCGATGATATCGACCATCTGGGAAACAGACGTATCCGTGCCGTAGGCGAACTGCTGCAGAACCAGTATCGTATCGGTCTGTCCCGTATGGAGCGTGTCGTAAGAGACCGTATGACAACACAGGACAGTGATTCCGTTACACCTCAGAATCTGATCAATATTAAACCTGTTACAGCAGCTGTTAAGGAATTCTTCGGAAGTTCTCAGCTGTCACAGTTTATGGATCAGAACAACCCGCTGTCAGAACTGACACACAAGAGACGTCTTTCTGCCCTTGGTCCCGGCGGTCTGTCCCGTGATCGTGCAGGTTTCGAGGTTCGAGACGTACACTATTCCCATTACGGACGTATGTGCCCCATTGAGACACCCGAAGGTCCCAACATCGGTCTGATCAACTCACTGGCAACCTATGCACGTCTGAATGAATATGGTTTTATTGAAGCTCCTTATCGTGTTGTAGATCATACCGATCCGGAAAACCCCGTGGTTACCGAAGAAGTTGTATATATTACAGCCGATGAAGAAGATAATTATATCGTAGCACAGGCGAATGAAGAACTGGATTCCGAAGGCCACTTTGTACGCCGTAACATTTCCGGTCGTTTCAGAGAGGAAACAGCTGAGTTTGACAGAAGAAAAGTTAACCTGATGGACGTATCACCCAAGATGGTATTCTCTGTTGCAACAGCGATGATTCCCTTCCTGGAAAATGATGATGCGAACCGTGCTCTGATGGGTTCCAACATGCAGCGTCAGGCGGTACCGCTGTTATCCACAGAAGCTCCTGTAGTCGGAACCGGTATGGAAGCCAAAGCTGCTGTAGACTCCGGTGTATGTGTTGTTGCTAAGAATGCAGGTATTGTTGAACGTGCAACCTCCAACGAAATCGTAGTTCGCACAGAAAATGGTGAAAAGGATGTATACCACCTGACCAAGTTCAAGAGAAGCAACCAGTCCAACTGCTACAACCAGAAGCCCATCGTTTTCAAGGGTGACAAGGTAGAGCAGGGTGAAGTAATCGCCGATGGTCCTTCCACATGCAATGGTGAAATCGCACTGGGCAAGAACCCTCTGATCGGTTTCATGACCTGGGAAGGTTACAACTACGAAGATGCGGTACTGTTAAGTGAGCGTCTGGTCAAAGATGATGTTTATACATCTGTTCATATTGAAGAGTATGAAGCAGTTGCAAGAGATACCAAACTGGGACCGGAAGAAATCACACGTGATGTGCCCGGCATCGGTGAAGATGCACTGAAGGATCTGGATGAACGCGGTGTTATCCGCATTGGTGCAGAAGTTCGTGCAGGCGACATTCTGGTTGGTAAGGTTACTCCCAAGGGTGAAACTGAACTGACTGCTGAAGAAAGACTGCTCCGCGCAATCTTCGGCGAAAAAGCAAGAGAAGTAAGAGATACTTCTCTGAAAGTACCTCATGGTTCCTACGGTATTGTTGTGGATGCAAAGGTATTCAGCAGAGAAAACAATGATGAGTTAAGTCCCGGAGTTACCCAGTCTGTACGTATTTATATCGCACAGAAGAGAAAGATTTCCGTTGGTGATAAGATGGCCGGTCGTCACGGCAACAAGGGTGTCGTTTCAAGAGTGCTTCCTGAAGAAGATATGCC
>JALETI010000069.1 GCA_022781515.1 Lachnospiraceae bacterium | reverse complement strand
TGCATTCTGCTCTACCAGAAGGACGGTTACGCCATCTGCACTTACGTCCTTAATAATACTGAAAATCTCATTTACAAAGATGGGTGAAAGTCCCATGGAGGGTTCATCCATCAGAATGATTTTGGGTTTGGACATCAGTGCACGTCCCATGGCCAGCATCTGCTGCTCACCGCCGGAAAGTGTTCCCGCCATCTGATTCTTACGTTCTTCCAGACGAGGAAACCGTTTGTAAACGTTGGCCAGTGACTCTTCGATTTCGTTCTTATCGCTTCTGGTATATGCACCCAGTTTCAGATTCTGAAGAACGGAAAGCTGGGAAAAAACACGGCGGCCTTCCGGTACGTGGGCCATACCCATGGATACGATCTTATGCGCAGGGACTTTTGTGATATCCTTTCCCTCAAACATAATGGATCCTGTCTTCGGTTTCAGAAGTCCTGTGATTGTATGAAGTGTGGTCGTTTTACCGGCACCATTGGCCCCGATCAGCGCAATAACCTCACCTTCATTGACATCAAGTGAAATTCCCTTGATTGCCTGGATCATACCATAATAAACCTGTATATCTCTGATTTCCAACATTGCCATGATATGTTCCTCCTATTCGTCACCCAGATATGCTTTAATTACTTCGGGATCATTCAATACATCAGAGGTTTCTCCGCAGGAAAGAACAGAACCGAAGTTCAGTACAGTCAGCTTTTCGCAGATACCGGATACCAGTTTCATATCATGTTCAATCAGCAGAATGGTCATATCGAAAGTATCACGGACAAAACGAATGGTTTCCATCAGTTCCTCTGTTTCATTGGGGTTCATACCTGCTGCCGGTTCATCCAGAAGCAGAAGCTTGGGATTGGTTGCCAGCGCTCTGGCAATTTCCAGTTTTCTCTGTTTACCGTAAGGAAGATTCGCTGCCAGTGTTTCGGCTTCGCCATCCAGATCAAATACCTTCAGCAGTTCCATGGCACGTTCATTCATCTGCTTTTCAACTTTAAAATAAGAAGGCAGACGGAATATTCCGGATATTGTGCTGTATTTGTAATCATTATGAAGTCCGACTTTTACATTGTCCAGTACACTCAGTGCCTTGAAAAGACGGATATTCTGGAATGTACGGGCAATTCCCGCTTTATTGATTTCAATGGTACCCTTACCGGTGATATTATGTCCATCCAGTTCCACAGAACCACTGTCCGGTTTGTATACGCCGGTCAGAAGGTTGAAGACCGTCGTCTTACCGGCACCGTTGGGACCGATCAGACCGTAAAGCTGTCCTTTTTCAATGGACACGGAAAAATTATTAACTGCTTTCAGACCACCGAAGGAGATGGTAAGATTTTTTACTTCCAGCATTGACATGGCTTATACCTCCTTCTTCTTTCTTGAAAATACTCTTTCCCGGAATTCCAGACATGCAGGAGCCCAGTTGAAGAGCATCATGATAATCAGAACGACTGCATAGACCAGCATACGATAGTCTGAGAAGCTTCTCAGCAATTCAGGCAGTGCAGTCAGAATAACTGCAGCAATAATAGACCCCCGCATATTGCCGATACCGCCAAGTACCACATAAACCAGAATCATAATGGACATATTATAACCAAAGTTCTTGGGCTGTGCCTGCAGGGAACTCAGGTTGTGGGCATACAGTACACCTGCCATGCCGCCCAGAGCAGCAGAAATGGTAAATGCCATCATCTTGAATTTTGTGATGTCAATACCAACGGATTCTGCTGCAATACGATTATCACGAATTGCCATAATGGCACGGCCTGAACGGGAATTGATCAGATTCAGAACGATTACAAGTGTAATCAGCAGGAGAATGATGCCGATGGTAAATGTGGAGTTCTTCGGTGTTCCGGAAATACCCTGAGCACCTTTTATGATGACCTTACCGGTTTCGGATAAGCCCAGTGACATCTCATCTTTCATGGAGAAATGGATTCCCTTTTCATCTACGCCGAGATAGATGACATTGATTACATTCTTGATAATTTCGCCGAATGCAAGGGTAACAATGGCCAGGTAGTCACCTTTCAGGCGAAGTACGGGAATACCGATGAGAAAGCCCAGGAGTGCTGCTGCAACAGAGCCTGCAATAATAGCCAGAATGAAACGGGGCAGATCTGCTGTGATGCTGTCCCTTGTTATCTGGGAAAAAGTAGCTCCCACAAAAGCACCGATACACATAAAGCCTGCATGCCCCAGACTCAGTTCACCCATAATACCGACTGTCAGGTTCAGGGATACTGCCATAATGGAATAAATACAGAGAGGTACCAGAAGTCCTTTATACAGACTGGGAAGGGAGCCCTGCATTACCAGTATCTGAAATACAGCATAGAAGGCAATTACCATTGCATACGTCAGAAAATTGCCTTTTAAAAGATTCTTGATTCCACCTTTTTTCTTTGACATTTCAGACACCCCCTTATACCTTTTCCTGAATATTTCTTCCCATAATACCGGTGGGTTTTACAAGAAGAACAATAATCAGAACGGCAAATACAATCGCATCGGATAACTGCTGCGAAATATATGCCTTACTCAGAATTTCAATGACACCCAGAAGGATTCCCCCGATAAATGCACCGGGAATGGAACCGATGCCGCCGAATACGGCTGCCACAAAGGCTTTAATACCGGGCATGGCACCTGTATAGGGGGTCAGTGACGGATATGCGGAACAAAGCAGCACACCGGCAATTGCCGCAAGACCGGAACCGATTGCAAAAGTAAGTGCAATGGTACCATTGACATTTACACCCATCAGCTGTGCAGCACCTTTATCCTCTGATACGGCAAGCATGGCCTGTCCGGCCTTTGTCTTATTAATGAAAGTCATCAGACTAACCATAATAATGATGCAGACCACGATGGTTACAATAGTAATACCGGAAATTTTAAGTTTTCCATCCAGAAGTGAAATACCGCCCCATGTAACGACCGATGTAAAGGATTTGGTATTTGCACCGAAGATCAGCAGTGCCACATTCTGCAGGAAGTAGCTGACACCAATCGCAGTAATCAGTACTGCCAGTGAAGAAGATGCCTGACGCAGGGGTTTATATGCAATACGTTCAATGAGCATACCCAGCAGTGTACATACCACAATGGATACCAGGACTGCCAGCAGCGGATTCATCCCCATGGTACTTGCAATCGTATAAACGGTAAATGCACCAACCATGATAACGTCACCATGAGCAAAGTTCAGCATCTTGGCAATACCGTAGACCATCGTATAGCCCAATGCTATGATTGCATATACACTGCCCAGGCTGACACCGCTCAGCAGGTAGTTAATAAAGCTTATCATATTGTTCTCCTCCTTAAAGGGTTTTATCTCAACCGGGAAGATACCGTTTCTGATCTATGCTGCAGCACCCCGCTGCAGAAGAACGTCTCCGTTTCTTCGCAGTCTGCTTCTCAGCTGAGATAAAACCCTGCTGATTGCCAGATTTGGGAACCCGGTTTTTTCAGAATCCATCTGCACAGTCGGTAGGTGGATTCACACAGTAATAATACAGCAAAGAGAGGGCAATCTTCGGTTGCCCTCTCTGGCTGTATCAATTATATAAATATCTGATTATTCAACGGATGTATAAGCACCATTTTTGATAATCATAGCCTTGGGAGCTTTGGATACTTCACCTTCTGCATTCCATGTCATACCGGTTTCATCAGAAGTCAGACCGGTTACAGTGATTTCTGTGATTGCACCAACGAGACCTTCGCAGATAGCTGAAATATCATCTTCGGGAGTCAGGTTTGCTTTTTCGATGGCTGCCTTCAGTGTATACATTGCATCGTAAGCATCTGCTGCAAACTGATTGGGAACTTCATCGCTGCACTTTTCTTTGTAAGCAGTTACAAACTTAACAGTTGCATCATCGGTTGCATCTGCTACGAAAGGTGTTAACAGATATACGCCTTCTGCCAGAGATGTATTGAAGTTTTCAACACCCAGGATACCATCCATACCGTCTACACCGAAAATAATGGGCTTGTAATCCATATCATCAGCCTGAGTCAGTACCAGAGAGATTTCCTGATAGTAGAAAGGCAGGAATAACAGTTCAGCGCCTGCGTCCTTAGCCTGCTGAAGCTGTACAGAGAAGTCAGTCTTGTTATCCTGTGTGAAAGCACCTTCTGCAACGATTTCAAAAGGCTGATTTGCTGCTTCTGCCTTAAATGTGCTGTAAACACCGGAAGAATATACGTCAGAGCTGTCGTAGATAGCAGCTACCTTTGTAATATCCTTCAGATTCTGACCGATGTACTGAGCAGATGCAAGACCCTGGTTGGGGTCTGTGAAGCAGATCTGGAATACATTGGGCTTATCCTTGATAACGTCTACAGAAGAAGCAGAGGGAGTCAGCATGAATATGCTGTCGTTAACAGCTTCTGCACTGACTGCTGTAGAGGGACCGGATGTTACGGTACCCATCAGGATCTGCATACCCCAGTCTTTTAATGAGTTGTATGCATTAACAGACTTTTCAGGATCGTGTTCATCGTCTTCAAACTTGAACTCTACCTTATAACCGTTAATACCACCTGCTGCATTAATTTCATCTACTGCAATTTCTGCTGCATTCTTAACACCCAGACCATACTGAGCTGCACCGCCTGTTGTAGGTCCGATACCACCAATCTTGAATACTGCATCTGAGCTGGTATTGTTTTCAGCTCCGCCTGATTCCTGCTTGGAAGAATTGCTGCCGCCGCAGGCTGCCATGGAAAGAACCATAGTACCTGCCAGCATAAGGCTTAATACTTTAGCTAACTTTTTCATAATTTACATCCTCCTTTTCATATATATGATCTGCTGTTTTTCAATCTTTGATTGAATCAGCAGATATCATCTCTGTAAAGCTGAAAAGTATTACTATTATACTCTTTCAAAGTTTACTCTCTGCTTTTTTTCTTGTCAATACGAAATTAAAAAAACAGCCTGTTTTTTAATCTTCTTGTTACTATTCAGAGCCAACCTCGAAAACACTGCTTCTTTCCGGCCAACCCATCTGCAGTCTATGCAGAAATGTTACCTTACTTCCAGAACTTTCAGACGAAACTGATTTCTTTCGTATTCCACCAGTCCCTCATCTTTCATTTTGGCCAGTTCCTTTGACAAAGCACTTCGATCCACCGCAAGATAATCCGCCATCTGCTGTCTTGTAAACGGAATGGTAAAATAACTGCTTCCATGTCTGCGGGATTCCTCCGAAAGATAGGAAAGTACTTTTTCTCTTATGGTTCGTCTGGACGTATGCTGTATTTTTTCTGTCAGCTGAAGATTTTTCCGTGCAATGGAAAAAACCAGATTTTCAATCATCTGATGATGAAATATACAGGAATTTTTGCAGACACTCATGGTTTTTCTGAGATTAATAAGCAGAATCCTGCAGTCTGTTTCCGCAGCTATGCTGATCTGCAGTTTTTCATTGCCAAGACAGGAATACACCTCTCCGAACATATTGCCTTCATGCAGCACCGATATGATATTGCGGTTTCCCCAGAAATCATCCTGCTGCAGATGTACCTTGCCTCCCAGAATGATACCGGCTTCCTGCATGATATCGCCCTCCCGGTAGATATATTCACCCTTTTTATACGATACCTCTTTTGCGTTCAGACAACCAAGCATGGCAGATATCTCCGATTGAGAAATCCCATTGAACAATCCTGTCTGATACAGCATTCTGAAATCCACTGCCATTTGTGCCTCCCTGAATGTTATTTCTGCATTTCTGTGGTTTTTACAACTGATATTATAATGGACTCGGATGAAAACCTCAATGCATTTTTCTTTTGCATGCATTCGTAATGCTCTGCTGAATCGTTACGAAAAAGGCAGACACCTCAGGTGTCTGCCTCTGACATTGCCCATATATGCCGGATCTGTCCCTCCAGTCTGTCATATTTCCATCTGGCAGAACTGTTGCTGATACTGTTGGGATCATTAATTTCGAACCATCCGTCTTCATATCCATAAATCACAATAAAGTGACCGACATCTGTGAAATCTCCCTTTTTTACAGAACAGATCAGCATGCAGCCTTCTTCCAGCTTCTGTATCATTTTTTCCTCATCGACACCGATTTCCGATGCACGAAGTCCGTAATGTTTACATCCGTCACTCATCAGTGCCCAGGCTGTCCCCTGATTTTCCAGATAGTAATGGTTATCTGTTGCAAATCGGGCCACTTCTGCCGGTGTGACATCCAGATCATCAACCAGTCCGTTGATTACCATTGCCAGACAGGTTGGACCGCATCCGGAAAGAGCTATCATGCTTTTTCCATAGGGCATCGCTCCCCAACGGTTGTCCCACTGCAGGAGAAGGGGATGAGGATCTGTTTTTTCATTTTCCGTCAGTTTTTCCTGAAGTGCTGTCTGTTCCGGATCCGTGCCTTTTCGTGTCAGTTCCGGATAATGATAAACAAAATCCACGGTTTCCACATTTCTTTCTATCAGATCCAGCAGTTCTTCGGGGAACAACTCCCGATTATTCTCAATATACCGGATCTGTTCTGAGCTGTTCAGCAGACTCTGCTGTTTTTCCATCGCCAGAACTTCCTGCATACTTTCATTGGAAGTCGATACACTCCCAATGGTGATATTTCCTGAAAAGTAATCGGCAGATGCGATCTGGCGGCTTTCTGAAATTCCGAAGACTGCTTCCACCAATAACACAGCACCCAGTAAGATCATGCCGATGCATACAGCAATCATGCTGTTTCTCACTTTACGATTCACAATTAATCCTCCACTTTTCAAACAGGTAAAACCTGTTCTATTATTTCCATTATTTTATTTCCATTATTTCCTTTTTTTCCTGCTTTTATTCTGTTACTGTACAAAGACAAACCGTGTTTGTGAGGCTGGTTCTGAACAGAAACCTTATTCTGAAGTTTGCGGCAGCTCCACATCAAAGATAATCTTCTGATTTATACTGGAAGCATGGATACTGCCTCCATGCTGTTCCACAATTTCCTTTGCAATTGCAAGACCCAGACCTGCACCGCCGCTTCCCGACCCTCTGGATGAATCCAGTCTGAAAAACTGTTCGAACAGTCTGTTCAGTTTCTCTTCCGGTATTGTATTTCCGTGATTCATAAACTGCAGATGGACTTTTTCATCTTCCAATTCCACCTGAATCACTATTTCTGTTTCGGGATAACTGTAATTTACCGCATTTCGCAGCAGATTGTCAAATACCCGCTGCATTTTATCGCCATCGCAGCAAATATAGATATCCTTTTCCGTCTCCAGTTTGCAGGTCAGGTTTTTTTCCGCCAGCATGGGACTGAACTCATGGAGCAGCTGCTGAAGCAGCCTTGTCAGGTTAATGGTGCTGTACTCCAGAACAATCTGTGTCAGATTGAATCGTGTTATTTCAAAAAACTCATTGATCAGATCCTCCAGTCGTTCTGCCTTTGAAAGGGCGATTCCCAGATATTTCTGCTGAAGTTCCGGAGATATTTCTTTTTCTTCTGCCAAAAGGGACAGATAACCGATTATGGAAGTCAGCGGCGTCTTCAGGTCATGGGCCAGATAAACCACCAGATCATTTTTTCTCTGCTCGGCTTCTTTTGCTGCCCTGGTATTGTTCCGGACTTCCAGCTTTACATTATTAAACTGTGTTTCGATTTCTTTAAAGTCCGACGGAAGTATGATCAGTTCCTGCTGCTCATCTGCAATCTTCTGGGCAGCCGACAGGGCATAATCCAGGTAATGCACAGACTGCCGGAATGCTCTGAAAATAATGGCCATACATCCTATGGCATACAGAAACGCAGGAATACGGTATCTCCATTGATCCAGAAAGTGAAGCAGGTAATAGTAAGGATTTGTTTCCTGCCATAAATGCTGCTGCAGAATATTTTTCATCTGAAGAATCAGAAAAAGAAGCAGGATACAGATGACGGTATAGATTTTCAGAGTCCGGATTGTTCGTTTCCATATTTTTTCCACCACCGGATTGGAAAACTCTCCTGAATCCAGTATACCCAGATCCTGAAACCGATACCGGATCCTGAGCAAAAAAACTTTTATCTTCTGTATCAGATTCATGGCATACTCCTGTTATTCAATCTGATAGCCGACCCCCCAGACGGTTTTGATATAACGGGGTTTCCGTGCCGGCTCCTGAAGTTTTTCCCTTAATCGACCAATATGTGTCATCACAGTGTTGTTATTGTCCAGAAATTTCTCACCCCACACCGATTCAAACAATTCTTCTGATGAAACCACCATCCCCCGATGTTCACACAGATACCAGAGGATATTAAACTCAATGGGAGTCAGGGCAATATTTTTGTCAAAAAGACTGCATTTATGGGTTTTATTGTTAATCACAAGTCCGCGAATACTGTACTCCTGCGGACTTTCTCCCGAAATACTGTCCACAGCATTATATTGGGTATAGCGACGAAGCTGAGTTCTGACCCTTGCCAGAACTTCCATGGATTTAAACGGCTTTGTGATATAATCGTCCGCTCCCAGTGTAAGACCCATAATCACATCTTCATCCCTTACTTTTGCAGTCAGCATAATGATGGGAAACAGATATTTTTCACGAAGTTTCTGACAGAGTTGAAATCCGTCTGCATCCGGAAGCATAACATCCAGAAGCAGAAGATCCGGTATGACTGTTTTCAGCTGATTCTGAAAATCTGTTCCGTTATAAAACTTATAAACCTGATATCCGTCATTCAGCAGATAAACTTCCAGCAGATCCGCTATCTCTCTCTCATCATCCACGATCATAATGGTTTCTTTCATGATTGCCCCCTCATTTGTATCCATAATACGGGGCCGAAACAACCCCTCTAAAATTTAGATTCACAGGCTTTGCCGCAAGTTTGCAGTTAAATAAAACGTTATATTTTCTTTAGAAAATGGTTTCATTTTCATGATTTTTTTTAAATACATCTTAAAAAAAGAATAAGAATTCATTGAGTATGTTCTTTTCAGATCATATAATAATGTCAGATTCCTGACACGTTTGATACCGGTTTCCATTTCAACCAACGCTTGCAGAGCCCGGACACCGGATTTGATTTGTGAAGCAAGCATTATCCTGTTATACAAGCATTATCCTGTTATAAAAGAAAAGGAGATTATCATGAAAAAATATTTACACACAGAACAGGCACCTACAGCAATCGGTCCCTACTCACAGGCAGTAAAAGCCGGCAATTTTATTTTTGTATCCGGTCAGATTCCCATTGATCCTTCCACAGGTTCTTTTGCCGGTGTTGATATCCGTACACAGACCCGTCAGTCTCTGACAAACATCCAGAACATCCTTGCATCGGAGGGGCTTGATTTAAGCAGCTGTGTACGTGTCGGTGTCTATCTGAAGGATATGAATATGTTTTCCGAAATGAATGAAGTTTATGCAGAATTTTTCCGGAAAGACTGCCCTGCAAGAGCTGCAGTGGAAGTTGCCCGTCTTCCCAAGGATGCACTGGTAGAAATTGAAGCCATTGCATATGCAGAATAAGAAATGAACAGAGGCACCGTACGAATTCCATTTCGTGTGCGGTGCCTTTTTGGCACTTCAGGCCAGTACGCAGATCCACCACCGGCAAAAATACCCTTTTGGCGGATCTGGCTGTACTGGCCTGCGCTCGTTTACGAAATAAATATCCAATTCGCGGCTGTTATTCAATTTTAATGATTTTATATCTCAGGGCTTTACAATTCTGCAGGCTTTTTCCTGTTTTTCAACAATCACATACATATTTGTCACATTGCCCACAGCCAGTTTTTCCTTCAGTCCATAGAAGTCAAGACAGGTGCCGCAGGTAAGGATTTCTACTCCCTGTGCTTCCATATCTTTCAGATCTGCCAGACTGTCACTGTCTTCACAGGTAAGGTACGCACCTGAATTATAGAACAGAATGGTTTCCGGCAGAACATCCTGCTTGGTCAGGGCAAAAATAAACGCTTTCATCAGATTCTTTCCAAGCTTTTCTTCCCCGTTTCCCATTTGATTGCTTCCGATTACTACCACAAGTCCTTTCTGTCTTCCGTCCATAATACAAACCGGCTCCTCTCCCTCTGCTTCAACTGCTTTTTCCCCACTTTTTTCACCGGAAACAGTGATCATAATATGAAACTCTTTGTCAGCAGCTTTTTCTGATCTTACAGAAAGGTTTCTGGATTCTGCAAACTTTGAAACATTCTGTACAGCCACTTCATTATCCACCAGAACTGTCAGAATCCCTGCTTCTGTCATGGTTTCCAGTGCTTTTTTCGTTTCTACCACCGGTAAGGGACATGCCAGTCCCAACGCATTTACTGTCTTATCCATATGCATTACTCCTGTCTTTTTCTTTGTATTTCGAATTTATTCTTCGAACGGAAAGAGGCTTTCTGCCTGCTGCGTCAGTCAGCCTGCATTTGTCTATATAATAGCATCGGCAGATACAATGCACAAATTGTATCTGCCGATAGGATTATCGATATTCTCAATGTGTTACTGTTCAGAGCCAAGCAGATTTACACAAAAAGTGTGACGAATGCTTGCATTCATGAGCACTTTTTTGTAAATCTATTTGGCGGATACGCCGCACCGAGGAAACACACAGTGTTTTCGAGGTTGGCTCTGAACTGTAACCTCAATGTAAAAACTACTGCATACTCTTCTTATTGGTATTGGAAGAAGTACCGGATACAGTGGATTTCTACTCTTCGGATTCTGTTTCTTCCTTTAAATGGACTTCCTTTACCCCTGTATAGTTTCGGATATATTTGGAAATCTTTTCAACTTCTTTGGACACCTCGTAGTCCTCTTCCTCGAAAAGGAACTTGTGAAGCTCCTGTACATTGTAGGAAAGTCCCTGAGCAACCACATAACTGGTGCCTTTGATGGTCGGTGCAGTCAGTGTGAAGGGGAAACCGGCTGCATCCTTGATATCATAGTCAATCAGTACCGGAACCAGATCCATAACCTCATTATACCGCAGACTGGTCTTGATAAAGGTACTGTCTTCGGTATTCATGTTCATAATCTCTTTTACCAGATCAATCAATTCGGACATACCCAGTTTTTTGGCTTTTTTAACCATCTTTTCCAGCACAAGTCTCTGTCTTGCCGTACGGCCCAGATCGTCACTGTACTTTTTGCCTTCCTCATCATAGAATGGTGTATACCGGATTCGACAGTAAGCAGTTGCCTGAACGCCATCCACCTTCTGCTCTCCTGCTTTCCGGATTTTTTCTGACTTCACACCGGCTATTTTGCTGGTTTCCTCAATGTAATTATTGATATATTTGATTTCTTCTTCTCTGATATCAAGGGTAAGACCGCCCAGCTTATCAATAATTTCTGTGAGACCTGCAAAATTCACCACAATATATTCGGAAATATCCAGATCCAGATTGTTGTTCAGCATGGATACTGCACAGTTTGCTCCGCCTTTGAAAAATGCATGATTTGCTTTTGAATACTGTACTTTATCATTGTCGTCTGTAATCTTCAGCATGGTATCACGGTATACAGAAACCATCTTGACACTGTTTGTATCATTATTGATGCTGACAACAATAATGGAATCACTCCGGATCCCATCCTCAAACTCATCTGTGGCACGGGAATCAATTCCAAATAAAGCGATATTGGTATAGCCTGTCAGTTTGCCGGCAACTCCGTCATTTACCGTATGATTGATGGAATCAAAATTACCATCCACCATCTTGTTTTCGTAGTCATCTTCCACCTCGTTACCCACCAGATCTCTGACAAACTGCCATCTGGATGCTTCTTTGATCACTGCATTCCGAAAAGGAATACAGAATTTAAAAAGAAGGAAGAATCCAAGAATCAATACCAGTAAAACTAAAAGCACATTACGAATTAGTTTTTTCATTACAACCTCTTTCCGCTTTTGTCACGGAGCCATGCTCTCTGAATACCGGTGCATTCCGGCTGCATGTCCATTGCCTGTCAGAATAAAATCTCGTAGATTCCCTCTGCTTTCAGGTCATACTGCTCCATCATAGCTTCCAATGTATTTCTATCGTCTGGTTCCGCACTCCATGCCAGCCCACAGCCGGCGGATATTTCTCCCGGTACCGGAATAATCCTTCCCGGAGCACTGCACTTTTTGCAGCAGGACTCCATCTTCATAGCCATGGTTGTCGTTTCAAAAGTGATAACCAG
>JALETI010000058.1 GCA_022781515.1 Lachnospiraceae bacterium | reverse complement strand
TTCAGTTCCTCCCTGTCCATTGCAGCAAATTCCGGATATTCCAGATCGTAAATATGCTGTTCCAGAGAACGGAGGGCTTTCATCAGAGCGCCTTCAAAATTTGTACAGATGGACATAACCTCACCGGTGGCCTTCATCTGTGTGGAAAGGGTTCTTTTAGCATGAATAAACTTATCAAACGGCCACTTGGGAATCTTCACAACACAATAATCCAGTGCCGGTTCAAAGCTGGCATATGTTTTGTGCGTGATGGCATTGGGAATTTCATCCAGAGTATAACCCAGAGCAATTTTGGCCGCAACCTTGGCAATCGGATAACCGGTAGCTTTGGAAGCCAGTGCGGAGGAACGGCTTACACGGGGATTTACTTCAATTACACAGTATTCAAAACTGTCCGGATTCAGTGCAAACTGTACATTGCATCCGCCTGTAATCTCCAGTTCGTTGATGATATTCAGAGATGCACTTCGCAGCATCTGGTATTCTTTATCGCCCAATGTCTGAGAAGGTGCCACAACTATGGAATCACCGGTATGAACCCCCACAGGATCCAGATTTTCCATATTACAAACAGTAATACAGTTTCCAGCTGCGTCACGGATCACTTCATATTCGATTTCTTTCCAGCCGGAAATACACTTTTCCACCAGAACCTGACCCACACGGGAAAGACGCAGGCCATTGGACAGAATATCCATCAGTTCCTTTTCATTGGAAGCAATACCACCGCCGGATCCGCCCAGGGTATAAGCAGGACGAAGAACCACAGGATATCCGATGGTGTTGGTAAATGCAATACCATCACGGACATTTTCCACAACCATGGAAGGGGCACAGGGCTCTCCGATTTTCTCCATGGTTTCCTTAAATGCTTCACGATCTTCTGCCTTTTTGATGGTCAGAGATGTGGTACCGATCAGTTCCACACCGGCTTCTTTCAGATAACCGCACTCTTCCAGTTCCATGGCCAGATTCAATCCCGCCTGTCCGCCCAGAGTCGGCAGCAGACTGTCCGGTTTTTCTTTCTCAATGATTTCTTTCAGCATGGAGACTGTCAGCGGCTCGATATATACATGATCCGCAATATCTTTATCGGTCATAATGGTTGCCGGATTGGAATTTACCAGAACAACCTCAAGGCCTTCTTCCTTTAATGAACGGCAGGCCTGCGTACCTGCATAATCAAATTCAGCTGCCTGTCCGATGACAATCGGACCGGAACCGATAACCATAACCTTTTTTATATCAGAACGTTTCGGCATCTTTTTTCCCTCCGTTATTTCAACAATACTTTTTCTTCCAGACTCGTTTTTCTGTTCTTTCCGTTTTTACCACTTTTCAATCGGTTTTCCGTATTTTAATTCCCGGACTGATTCTCTGCCATCATCTGCATAAACCGATCAAAGAGAAAATCCGAATCCTTCGGACCGGGGCATGCTTCCGGATGAAACTGTGTTGTATAAATGGGTTTCTTCAGATAGCGGATTCCTTCATTGGTCCTGTCATTAACATTTGTAAAAGACGGTTCCGCATCCTGGGGAATGGATGTTTCATCCACGGCATAGCCATGATTCTGAGAAGAAATATAAACTTTTCCTGTAATCATATCCTTCACCGGATGATTGCCTCCCCGGTGTCCGTATTTCAATTTGAAGGTATCGCCTCCCTGAGACAATGCCATCAGCTGATGACCCAGACAAATGGCAAAAATCGGAATACCGGAATCTGCCAGTTTGCCGATTTCATGGACAATTTCCACACATTCTTTGGGATCTCCTGGTCCATTGCTCAGCATGATGCCATCGGGAGAAGAAGCAAGAATCTCATCTGCAGAAGTGTATGCAGGATAAACCGTCACCTTGCAGCCGCGTTTAACCAGACTGCGGGCAATATTTCTTTTGGCTCCCAGATCCAGAAGAGCAACCTTATACACGGCAGACGCATCTTTCTCAGACTTCTCCTGTATTTCATCCGGAAGCATCGTATATTTCTCTTTGCATGTAACCTTGCGGACCACGCCTTTGCACTGATACTCACGGATCTTCGGAAGAATTTTGTCCAAATTAAAAGACTCATCGGTGGTAATCATCCCATTCATGACGCCCTTGCCTCTAAGTCTTTTTGTCAGTGCCCTGGTATCGATGCCGCAGATACCGGGAATATCATATTTAACCAGAAAATTCTGGATCGTATCTTCACAACGGAAATTACTGGGAACATCAGCCAGCTCTCTGACGATAAAACCGTCAGGCCATGCCCTTTCAGACTCCATATCTTCATAACAGATTCCATAATTGCCGATCAGCGGATACGTCATAACCACTGCCTGTCCGGCATAGGAAGGGTCAGTCAGGACTTCCAGATAACCTGTCATCGATGTATTGAATACAATCTCACTGATTGATTCTCTTGTTGAACCAATACTTGTACCTTCAAAAACGGTACCGTCTTCAAGAATGAGAAATGCTTTCATCTTATGCCTCCGTTTCACTCATGTATGATTTCCAAAATTTTAATGAGTCTATCACAACACAGTATATTATGCAAGAGTTGTTGAGGGTTTCAGGCAAATAAGACCGATTTTTACAAGTTTTCATTCCTTAAAAGAACGTTGCCCATCCCCTATGTGTATCAAACACCTGCAAATCAATTTTAAAAAAATTTCATCAAATTTTATTTTCACTGCGAATCTGCTCCTGTAAATACAGTTTTATCAGATAGTTACTTCCAATACTGCAGGTTTTTTGGTTCATTTCGATCCCTCTCGTTCCATTACTCTCCATAGAGGGCTGCTTCGTTTTGTTTTCTTTCTGTATCCGCAAATTCATTCGCTTTTAATGTATATTTATTAATTATTAGTGTATATTTATTCAATAAGAATATTCATTTGGGCTGATTTTATGATATAAGCCATAATCAGCCCAGATATTCTTCAAACCTGTATCATATAATGCTTCATTTCACTGACATCCGGGCTGAAATGGCCCTCTTAAGCTGATTTCACCCATTTTCGCCGGCTGTACGGCTGTATATCATGACTTTTTGTACAAAACTGCCTCTTACCCAGGATATTCGGCCAGACCGGCAACTGCCACATAAATCTGAGAAAGCTTATACCAGGTCTGCCTTCCCACAATTCCATCCGGCGTAAGACCGAATATATTCTGAAATTTCCGTACCGATGCCTGGGTGTCTTCTCCATAGATGCCATCCACCACTAAAGAAGGAATTGCCGGGTAAGCACCGGCTATGACATTCAGCTGTTCCTGTATGGTCCGGACCGGTGCGCCGGATGAGCCAATATCCAGATTATAACCGGGCCAGGAGGATGGAATTCCGGCGATGGACTCCGCGGAATTGATATACATTTCACTGCTGTAAAAATTCCGGAGAATCTGGATTGCCGAATACCCCTGTTCTGCCAGATTGCAGGATCCCCACTGGGTCATCCATCCGGGACAGGACACCCGCTTTCCGTCGCAATACTGGGTGAAAATCGGCTGTCGTACATCCGGTAAGGAAAGATAGTTTTCAAATACATCATCCACAACTTCACTGATGCTCTGGAAGATATTTCTTCCATATATAAATTTCTGATCATAGGCCGTGGATGTGGTAATCGTAAAGTTATACCCTTTGTTACGGTACCATTCTGTGTAAACACGGTTCAATGTGAAGGACTGAATTGCCAGTACATTGGCAACAATCGCTTCTCTGGGCCAGGTGGCATAGATTTCACTACTGGCTACATTTTTTATATAATCCCGATACGGTACATAATAATTTGCTGCCGACCGGTCCGACGGAACCCCATCATGGACAACAACCGTCTCCGGTATTACCACTCTGCTTAATACAATTTCCCCGCTGGAGCCCACCGGCTTGATTTCATCCTCCGGAATTTTCGGCGGATAAATCCCATACAGTGTATGCTCCGGAATATCAATATCCACACTGATCTCCGGTCCTGATACTTCAGAAAGGGGCGTCAGACGGATTGGCTGCAGGGACAGCTGACCGGCCAGTATTTCGGAACCGGAAATCGTAACCGGCTCATATCCCTCCGCTCTCACTGTAATTGAATATTCCGAATAGGGGCGCTGATTCTGAGGCTCCAGACTCAGATCCACAGAAGGTGCCGGCAATGTAATTTCTTCTGTCTGACCGGATTCATCCGTGGTCAGTTCTTCTACAATCTTTCCCTGCTCCTCTCCCGAAACAATATCCACCACCGCTCCGGTCACCGGAAACTGATTCGCAGCAGAATTTACATCCACACGCAAAAAACCGCTGTCTCCTTCCTGCGCTATTGAAAACATGACAAACTCTCCTACTTCCTCAATTACTTATACATTATGAAGCTTTTCACACACCGTTACTTTCTGCATCGCCCATTTTTCCTGTTGCAGTCCCCACACTGCACACTCTATGATCTGCAGAGTCAGAGGACATGCAAATTAACACTTACAGCGAGTCAGCACTGGATTCCCTCTGCAGAAAAAGCGTGGAACTACTCCCGAAAGGCTGCATATTTCTGAGATTTATGTAAATTTTCTTAAAAGTTTATAAAATCTATGGACTTCTGAAAAAAATCCACTATACTGTAATCATATTTGTTAGCCAATAAGCGTTTTGATTGCTAATCATAAGAAAGAACTCCACGGGATAAGTCTCCGTGGGAAAAGGCTCTAAAAAAGAACTCTATAAGAAAGGACTCCATATGAAAGAAGTAAAAACACCAAAAAAACCAATGCTGATTTACTGTGGAATCGTACTTGCAGTCATGGTTTTTCTCAATGTATTTGTTTACCCCCTTGTTTTCAGCCCCAATATGGAAGAGGTTGAATACAGCACATTCCTCAACATGCTGGACAACAATCAGATTGCCACCGTTGAGAAGAATAATACCTATATTTATTTTACAGAAAAAAACACGGAGAAATCCGATTCAGAAGACAGCTCCGTACCCGATCAGATTTCAGAAACACTCTCCGGCGGTAAAGAAACCATATACCGGACCGTTATTTTCTCCGATGATCCCACTCTGATCAGTAAGCTTCATGAAAAGAACGTTCAGTTCTCCCGTGTGGTGGAAAAGGATAACTCCTTTTTCTATTCCATCATCAGCACCCTGATCACCATGGCAATTTTCATCGCCATCGGCCGCTGGCTCAGCAAACGCCTGATGGCAAGTATGGGCGGAGCAGGCGGTATCGGCAGCAACGCCATGCAGTTCGGCAAATCCAATGCCAAGATTTACGTTTCATCCACCACTGGCATCAAGTTCAAAGATGTGGCCGGTGAAGACGAAGCCAAGGAAATCCTTCAGGAAATCGTGGATTTCCTGCATAACCCCGGCAAATACACCGAAATCGGTGCTTCCATGCCAAAAGGTGCACTGCTTGTGGGCCCTCCCGGAACCGGTAAAACCCTGTTAGCCAAAGCTGTGGCCGGTGAAGCCAATGTTCCTTTCTTCTCCATATCCGGTTCCGAATTTGTGGAAATGTTTGTCGGTATGGGGGCAGCTAAGGTCAGAGATCTGTTTAAACAGGCTCAGGAAAAAGCACCCTGTATCGTATTCATCGACGAAATTGATACCATCGGTAAAAAACGTGACAACGGAGGACTGACCGGAAATGATGAACGGGAACAGACCCTGAATCAGCTATTAACGGAAATGGACGGCTGTGACGGTTCCAAGGGTGCTGTCATTCTGGCTGCCACCAACCGCCCGGACTCTCTGGATCCCGCCCTGCTGCGTCCCGGCCGTTTTGACCGCCGTGTTCCCGTGGAACTCCCCGATCTGAAAGGACGTGAAGATATTCTGAAGGTACACGCTGCCAAGGTCCGTCTTTCCGATGACATCGATTTCAATGCCATTGCAAGAGCCGCTTCCGGTGCTTCCGGTGCCGAGCTGGCCAACATGGTGAATGAAGCTGCTTTACGTGCAGTCCGTGACCACCGGAAATTTGTCACTCAAAGTGACCTGATGGAATCCGTGGAAATCGTTATTGCCGGTTATCAGAAAAAGAACAAGGTGATGTCTGAAAAAGAAAAACTGATTGTCTCCTATCACGAAGTCGGTCATGCCATGGTCGCTGCACTGCAGTCACACTCTGCTCCTGTTACCAAGATCACCATCATCCCCCGTACTTCCGGAGCACTGGGATACACCCTTCAGGTGGACGAAGGCGAACACAATCTGATGACCAAAGAAGAAATTGAAAACAAGATTGCAACTTTCACCGGCGGACGTGCAGCCGAACAGCTGATTTTCAATTCCATCACCACAGGAGCATCCAACGATATCGAACAGGCCACCCGTATGGCCCGGGCCATGATCACCCGCTTCGGTATGAACGATGAATTCGGTATGGTTGCTCTGGAAACCGTATCCAATCAGTACCTGGGCGGAGATACCTCTCTGGCATGTTCCTCCGACACAGCAGCCCTGATTGATAAAAAGGTAATCGAACTGATCAATAGACAGTACAATAAAGCCTACACGCTGTTAAATGACAACAAAATGAAACTGCACGAACTGGCTAAGTTCCTTTATGAAAAGGAAACCATCACCGGTGATGAATTTATGGAAATTCTGTTCCGACAGGAAAAACTTCCGTTTTTCGGAAACGAAGAATCCGAAGATACTTCTGAAGAGTAAGGTTTCACTCTTTTCTCTGACGAACATATATTGAAGTGAAAACTCTATTTCGGAGATAAAAATGGCCTTTCGTGTATTTATCGATCCCGGTCACGGCGGCACCGATCCCGGTGCCGTTTACAATAGCCGTCAGGAGAAAGACGACAATCTGAACCTGGCATTGACTGTCGGACGGATTCTGGAAGATAATGGTATTGATGTGGTTTATTCACGCACAGAAGATTTTTATGACTCTCCCTATGAAAAAGCACTGAAAGGAAATGAATCGGAAGCAGATCTGTTTCTTTCTTTTCATCGAAATGCTGCCAACATGCCCGGCAGAGGAACCGGCGCCGATATGCTGGTTTACTCTGATACCGGCTTCGCATCAGAAGTCGCGGGAAATATTGGTAAAGAAATTGAAAAAACAGGTCTTTCCTATAACGGAATTACCGAACGGCATAATCTTGCCGTTCTCAGACGTACAAAAATGCCGGCTGTCCTGATCGAAGCCGGCTTTCTTGACAATGAAAATGATAATCAGTTTTTTGATGAAAATTTCAGCGAACTGGCGGAAGCCATTGCCCGCGGTGTCATGGAAAGCATCGGGCAGGATATGTACGACATAAACAATACCCCTGATTCCATGGACAGTAACGGCATGAACCGTTCTGACAGCATGAATTATTCCGATAGCATGGATCGTTCCAACAGCATGGATCGTTCCAATAGCCTGGATCGTTCTGACAACATGCGGTTTTCCCGGAATATCAATGCCGCAGCCGGCATGTATCCTTATGAATCCATTTCCTATGAAGCCACCGCTTCCAATGGTATGTGCCAATGTCCGAAACTATACCGGGTGCAGGTGGGTGCCTTCACCAATCCCATGTTTGCCACTCAGCTTCTGAATCAGCTGCTGCTGGAGGGATATCCGGCATTTGTCGTATACTCAGACGGACTGTATCGGGTGCAGGTGGGTGCCTTCAATCAGCTGGATAACGCAGTCCGTATGGAACAGCGTCTGCGCAAACAGGGGTATCAGACTTACATCACCACCTGATACCCCATGAATTTTTCTTATTTTTTATAATCCAAATCGACACCTGCGGTAATCTGACACCGGATTCGGTTTTCGAAACAAACAATTTCTCTTGTCCGGAACTATTTTTCCCAGCGTCCGGATGCACCGCAGGGGAGAACCAGACCGGTTTCCGATACGGGAAGACCGATTTCATCTGATTCCACGTGACCACCGAACTGTTTCTGAACGGTCATGCCCAGCATATAGGTGAGCACAGCAGGAGCCAGACCGGTTGTATAGGAATTAATCAGGAAGAACAGCGGATCATCGGACAGAAGCTTTGCACACTCCTGAACCAGAGGATAAATTGCATCCTCGATTTTCCAGATTTCACCTTTCGGTCCGCGTCCGTAGGAAGGGGGATCCATAATGATGCCATCATAATGGTTTCCACGACGGATTTCTCTTTCTACAAATTTCATACAGTCATCCACCAGCCAGCGGATCGGTGCTTCCTCAAGTCCTGAACTTCTGGCATTTTCTTTTGCCCATCCTACCATACCTTTGGAAGCATCCACATGGGTCACGGAAGCACCAGCCTCTGCTGCTGCCAGGGTTGCACCGCCTGTGTAGGCAAACAGGTTCAGAACCTTTACAGGACGACCGGCCTTTCTGATCTTATCAGAAAACCAGTCCCAGTTCACGGCCTGTTCCGGAAACAGACCTGTATGTTTAAAACTGAAAGGCTTCAGCTGAAAAGTCAGGTTACGGTACTGAATACTCCACTGCTGCGGCAAATCAAAAAACTCCCATTCCCCGCCGCCTTTTTTGCTCCGGTGATAATGGCCGTTGGGCTTTCTCCATCCTCTGTTCTTTTTATCGCTGGTCCAGATCACCTGGGGATCCGGACGAACCAGCAGGTAATCGCCCCAGCGTTCCAGCTTTTCACCGGACGCGGTATCTATCACTTCATAATCTTTCCAGTTTTCTGCAATCCACATATTTCCCTCTCTTTATCTATATCGCTTCATCTATATTGTTTCATCTACATTGTTTCATCTATTATGCTTCATCTATATTGTTTCATCTATTTCACTTCATCAAAATACTCCCGGAATCTGTTCTGCACCTGTCTTTCCGGGCATTCACTGATTTTCACCAAAGGACATCATGAGCACAGCTGCCATCCTTTGCAGTAAAGGTAGTATAAACTCTGCCTTTTCTTTCGTCAAGCACGAATAGCCGTTCCTGTGCACATTCCACCGCAAAAATGCTGCGTATTTCCTGTCCGGAATTTTATTGTAATCCCCGGATACCGGTTTCCAGAATCTCCATCTGAAGCAGGGTTTCCTCATCTTTTACAACCTTTTCGGCATCATTTACAATGGTTTCATAGATTCCATCATAAATTCTGGCATAATCGCCTCTTTCGGAGGGAACCTTTTCCTCGTGATAGCGGTTCTCCGCATCATAATAGTACAGGGTGCCATAGTGTTCCGGCAGATCCAGTCCGAAATCATCATGACCTTCCGGCAGATAAAACGCCTTCAGATGCTCCTCCTGCCGATCTTTTGTCTCCTTTTCAAAACAGCCTTTTTTGCCGTAAACCACAAAGCTGGGCCGTTCCTTCACACGGAAATAACTGGATTTTACCGACACTTTCAGTACCCCATAATACAAATCCAGATCAAAGTAGTCATTGAAATGCCCCTTTCCCAGAAGCTGTCGAACATCATAGTGTACACGATCCGGTTTGCCGAAATAGCTGATTACCTGATCAAGGGTATGACAGGCGTGACCATATAGATAGGAATTATATGGATCAAAGGGAGTATTTTCCGGTACTTCCGGCCTGTAATAATCAAAATGCATTTCCACTTCCAGAAGATCCCCCAATTTTCCGGAGGCAATCACCTTCTGAACCGTTAAAAAATCACTGTCAAAACGACGATTCTGATACGCCTGCACAATCAGCCCTTTTGATTTTGCCAGAGTAAACAGCTCCTCTGCCTGGGCTTTTGTGTTGGTAAACGGTTTTTCCACAAGACAGTGTTTGCCGTGTTCCAATACTTTTTTCGCACACTCATAATGCTGTGTACTGGTGCAGACACAAATCATATCAATCTCCGGATCATTCAGCATTTCATCCAGATCGGCTGTATAGTGGACACCTTCGATTTTATCCCATGCATCCCTTGCCGGATTCCTTCTGTAAATGGTTTTCACACGAAATTTATCTTTTCTCTGCAAAACAAATGGCAAATGATATCGATTGGTACTTTTGCCATTGCCATAATATCCAATTGTAAGCATTTCTGTTCTCCTTATACTAAATATCATATCGTCCCGTCGTCCGGCTTTTTCTTCACCGCAGCCCGTTTTCCCTGAAACGATCTTATACTTTTGCTTTTTCTTTAAGACGCTCCTTCATTTTTGTTACTTGCAAAAAAAATAAAAAAATACTACTATTGTGGATGTGGTTTCCTTCCCACAAAACACAGGGGCACCACACCAGCAAATATCTAAAACAGGAGTTGATTACCATGTACGATTGTGGTCTGATTCTGGAAGGCGGCGGTATGCGGGGCATTTTTACCGCCGGCGTTCTGGATTTTTTTCTTGATAAAGACCTGATGTTTTCCGATGTTTATGGCGTTTCAGCCGGAAGCTGTCACGCATGCAGTTACCTTTCCCGGCAAAGACACCGTTCTTTTGCTGTAAGTGTTGACTATCTGGATGATAAAAGATACTGCAGTTTAGACAGTCTTCGAAAAACCGGCGACCTGTTCGGTGCCGATATGCTCTACCGACTGATTCCCGATGAACTGTATCCCTTCGATTACGATACCTTTAACCAGTTTCAGGGAAATTTCTATGCGGTTCTGACCGATATCGAAAGCGGACGGGCGGTATACCAGCCGATCAAAGACCTGCATCGGGACATCATCTATGTCCGTGCATCCAGTTCTCTTCCGCTGGTATCCAGAATTGTGGAAATCGACGGACACAAATACCTGGACGGCGGTCTTGCAGATTCCATTCCTGTGATTCATTCCGTCCGGACCGGTCAGAAGAAAAATGTTGTCATCCTGACACAGCCTGTGGAATACCGGAAAACCCCCAACAAAATGCTGGGACTGATCCGAAAAAAATATAAAGATTATCCCGCTCTGGTCCATGCCGCTGCTGTCAGACATCACAAATACAACAAAACCCTCGACTATATTCTCAGCGAAGAAAAAGCCGGAAGACTGTTCGTCATCCGACCGGAAGGACCGGTGAACATCGGCCGTGTGGAGAAAAACCGGGAAAAACTGCAGGCACTGTATATGAGGGGGTATAACACCGCCAGCAGACATTATGATGAACTGATGACCTTCCTGGACAAATAACCCGGACAGATAATTTATTCAGATTTTTTATTCAGATAATCTGCACAGAGGATCCTTTCGATCCCGTACAGCACACTCAGCGGTATTCACCAGATATCGCATGGCTTCCACGGGATAGCTTCCGGCGGCGGTTTCTCCAGTCAGCATGACACTGGCAGCACCATCCATCACGGCATTGTAAATATCACTGACCTCTGCTCTGGTGGGTACTGCTCTGGTGTGCATGCTGTCAAGCATCTGGGTCACCACCATAAAAGGTGTTCCGGCCTGTCTGCAGACCGCAGCCAGCTTTTTCTGACAGCCGGGAAGCTCCCACAGGGGCATGGCATTCCCCAGATCCCCACGGGCGATCACCACATGGTCCACATCCTTTACAAAAGCCGGCAGTGTCCCTACACCCGCCAGATTTTCGATCTTGGCAAAAATCCGGATATGCTCTGCCCCACAGTCTGCCAGCGCTTCTTTCAGTGCCAGAATATCTTCTCTCCCTCTGACAAAAGGAAGCATCACCCCGGTAACCCCTGCCTCTGCTGCATCACGCAGATTTTCCAGATCCTCCGCAGTCAATGTGGGCGTCGGAATTTCCCGACTGGGCAGTGCGATGCTTTTTCTGTTTCTCAGCACCCCGCCGCGGAGGACAACTGCTGTCATACCTCTCATATCCGCTCCATCTGTCTCATCTGCTGCAATATCTGTCATATCCGTCCAATCGGTCTTAACTGCCGCATTCCCATCTGTACCGGCAGTATTTCCCTTTTTAAAACCATCCAAAACCTTCAGCATTATTTTCCCATCATCCAGCAGAAGCTCCTGACCGGGCACCAGATAATCCATCAGAATCTTCGGACAGCCAATCATGGCACAGTCTACTGTATTCCCTTCTGATGTATCATTCATAACCATCTCTTCCGCAGACAGCCTTTTCACCGATTCGAACAAAACACTATCCGAAACAAAGACCTCTTCGCTGACCAGCTTCACACAGGATCCTGCTTCCAGAACCAGTTCCTCCAGTTTCTCCACCTGTATAATGCAATCCATGGGTATTGTCACAGCCTCAGACCCCTGCACACGCAGATTTCTTCCATAACCCAGTCCATGCACCCGCAGTTCCGGTCCCTGCAGATCAATCAGAAGATCGCGGATTCCCGCTTCCCTGATCATCTGAATCCAATCCCCGTGCATGTTCAGTGATCCATGGGATAAATTCATACGGAGACCGGTCATCCCGGCCTCCGCCATTTTCTTTAAAATGTCCGGATCCGCACACGCAGGTCCGATGGTACCATAGTAATCCATTACATTCCCCTCTGACATTACGCCATCTTCCGTGCTTCCTTAAGATAGGGATCTCTGACAAGGCAGAACAGAAGCTGTGCCGCCATACAGCACCAGATCACCGGTTCACAGAATGCAACTGCCAGATACTGGAATCTGGGGATAAATACGATAACAAAGACAATCTTTCCAATAAACTCGATCACACTGGAAATCAACGGAAGCACCTTCTGCCCGATTCCCTGCAGAGAAGAACGGGACTGGAGAAGCACACCCAGAACTGCGTAGAAAGGACCTACCACCTGCAGATACAGGGTTCCATTATTCAATACAACTGCTTCCGAAGAGCCGGACACCAGTGCCACCAGAGGACGCGCCGCAAAGAACAGGAATACCGTGATTACAACTGCACAAAGAATATCAAAAAGAAAACTGCATTTCAGACACTGAATAATCCGCTTTCCCTGATTTGCCCCCTTATTCTGGGATACAAATGTGGAACAGGAAACCGTCATGGCCATAATCGGCATATTGAAGAACATGTACATCTTCCTGCCCGCCGTATGGCCTGCAATCACCAGCGTACCCATACCATTAATACCATACTGGAGAATAACGGTACCCACGGATACGATGCAGTTCATCACCATCATGGAATAGCCCTGACCCAGCAGATCTTTGTACATATCCGCATCCATTTTAAAATGTTTTCTGGAGGGAATCAGCATGGGCACTTTCCAGAACACATAAACCAAACAGAGTACCACCGAAACCGCCTGAGAAATCACGGTAGCCACACCGGCTCCAAATACGCCCATATCCAGACGGGCAATAAAAAGCAGGTCCAGAAGAATATTCAGCACCGAGGACACGATCAGAAAAACCAGCGGCATCACACTGTTTCCAATAGCACGCATCAGACCGGAACACAGGTTATATGCAAATGTAACCATCAGGAACAGTGTCACTACTGCTGCATAACTGTACGCTTCATCTATAATATCTGCCGGAGTCTTCAAAAGTTTCAGAAGGGGATACAGACCAAAATATCCAATCACCGTCATGGCAAGGGAAGTTCCCAGACCAATGATCAGAGAACCAGCCACCGATTTCTTCACCATATCCGCATCACCGGATCCATAACTTCTCGCCGTCACAATGGTCAGACCATTACTGAGGCCCATGGCAAATCCCACCAGAAAGTCAAAAATCGCTCCGCAGGAACCGATGGCCGCCAGCGAATTGTCACCAAGGACGTGACCAACGATCATGGTATCCACCGTATTGTACATCTGCTGGAACACGTTGGAAATAAAAATCGGAATGGCAAAAATGATCAGGGCGCGGAAAATCGGTCCATTCAGCATATCCACACTGCCAAAGGAATCCTTTTTCGCAGCTGCTGTCATTACAGATCACCCCTTTTCAAGGCTTCCAGGGCTTCTGTCAGACTGTCAAAAATACCGGCACAATTCGCTTTGCAGTTTTCATTGGGTTTCAGCAGATCCGGAATCATAATGGTAGCACATCCTGCTGCCAGACCGGCTTCAACCCCATTAATTCCATCCTCAAAAACATAGCAGTCCGCAGGATCCAGCCCCAGTTCTCCGGCTGCATGCAGGAAAATATCCGGTGCCGGTTTTCCATGCTCCACATCCTGTCCGCTGACCAGCACATCAAAAAACTGCAGTACATCGGACTTTGAAAGATTATTCCGGATAATATCCTTATCTGAACTGCTGGCCACCGCCAGCTTCAGACCGTTTTTATGAAAATACTCAATTATTTCATGAAGCCCCGGCATCTCCGGAACGCCTTTTCTCACATCTTCCGCCACACGCTGTTTCACCGTACGAATAAAATCTTCCGCATCCACATCAGGGAAAAACCGTGTAATCACATCCACCATCAGCTGACCGCTGGTACCGCAGATATTGTACTTAAACTCCGGATTCATTTCAAAACCCAGTTCCGCCGCTCTTCTGTTCCAGTTTGCCTGCCAGATCTGCTCCGTATCAAACAGCAGACCATCCATGTCAAAAATAACACCTTTCTTCATCTGTAACTCCTTTACACTCAAAATAACCATGCACACGGAATCACACAAAAAAACGGCCGATACCAATGTACATGTCCTCTGCGGTAAATCGGGGATCCGCAGAAATGTAACAGGAATGTCATGTACTTTCCTGTTACAAAAAACCGGCTGTCTGAAACAGCCGGTTTCGATTGTCAGCAATCCTCTCATATGAAAACCGGTTTTTCTGAACCGGAAAAACAGAGAAAAGCACAGTCAGTTCCGGGTCTCTTCCGTTGATTGTGCTTTTGCCCTGGTTTTCTGCAGGCAGAGCTGCCTTATTCTTCAATACCCAGTTCTTCCAGAACTTCCATCAGATCCCCGACGGTCTCGATTTCCTCCAGTCTGTCTGTGGGAATCTCAATGTCGTATTCGTCTTCCAGACTCATAACCATTTCAAATAGATCGATGGAATCTGCTGCCAGATCATCTTTAAAGGATGCTTCCGGTGTTACTTCTGACTCATCAACGCCTAACTGTTCCACTAATCTGTCTGCAATTTTCTTTAACACAACCTGTCTGCTGCTCGAAATATGGACATAGCATCCAGATAGATCCGTATGCTGTGCCGGGGCATTCTCCTTATTATATTTTGTGCGCTTTTTCCGTCTTCGTATTTCCTCGATAGACAGCGCGATTTTCTTTTTCAGCTGTTCTGTTTTCCTCAAAAACAACACAATTTTCTGTTCTGCATCCGCTGATTGGCATGGAGCAATTTAACCCTTTACGATTTCACAGGGTTCAGCTTCCAGAAAGCCGATCAGCTGCTCCGGTTCCACCACAATCTGCACACCCCTTGCACCGCCGCTTAAAAAGATTTCGTCAAAAAGCAGGGCAGTTTCTTCGATAAAGGTGGGATACTTTTTCTTCATGCCGACCGGGGAACAGCCGCCGCGGATATAGCCGGTGAGACCAAACAGTTCTTTTACATGAACCATCTCAATCCGCTTATCTCCGGCTGCCTGAGCAGCCTTTTTCAGATCCAGTTCCTCATTGACGGGGATGCAGAAAACCATGATTCCTTTCTTCTCACCTCTGGCAACCAGAGTCTTGAATACCGTATCCGGATCTTCTCCCAGCTGAGCCACCACATGATCGCCGCCAAGATGGTCTTCGTCATAGCTATACTCCCGGACTTCGTAGGGAATACCTGCCTGTTCCAGAATTCGCATGGCATTGGTTTTTGTGCTGTTTTTTTCGCTTTTTCCCTTTGCCATAGCCTCAACTCCTTTTTTGTTTCAAATCACTGTTCCGTACAGCTTCACCCATTTTAGCAAAACAGTCTCCGGAATGCAAGACGAATCTTATTCAAATTTGCAGAAATCCGGAATCCGGTTTTCCGGCAGATAGTAGTCAATATCAACATCCACTAATGTCTGGGAATTGGTCACCGTGCAGCTGAAAAGATATTCCGTATTGGCTTTTTTCAGCGTCAGCCCCATATTGTAATAATCAGATCGGATCAGCATCCGTTTCAGTTCTTCCATCTGTTCCGCATCTGTTATATATTTGGTTCTGTAGTTCCCGTTGTCATCGTACTGCACCTGAATTTTCTGGATTTTCCTGATGATCGGGGTGCAGTCTGCTCCCTTTTTCTGCAGGATTTCAATGGTTTTTGTAAAGGAAGGGTAAATGGGATAACTATTGTAATAATCGGACTCGCTGGCAGAAAACCGTATGGTCATCAGTGGTTCTGTGGTACGCAGATCTTCATAATCAAGCTGCATCAGTTCCTCCCGGTATGTATTCAGCAGCTGCTGAAACTGGCTGTCTGTAAATTCGATGGTCCGATTGCTTTCAGCCATATGATAATAGGGATCCAGCTGAATTGCTTTGTTGGAAAAACTGCCCCGGAGAACCGGATACAGCATGTTCTTAAATTCTTTTTCACTGAAAATCTGACCGGCAGCTGCAAGAATTTCGGGATCACTGATTTCGGTTAATCCCTGCATGGGATATCTTCGGTATACCGGTTTTCCGCTTTTCAGCCGATAGCAGACCACCGCACTGTCTCCGTAAAGAAAATCCTCAAAATGATCCATACTGTAATTTATGATAGTGTATACCGGTTCCATATCCGTCAGCCGCATTTCACGCAGTTCTTTGTACGGATATAAACTGGAGCTGCTGTCCAGATAGGAATTAATACCTCCGATGTTCCATTTTTCATATTCTTCTTCTGTCATATCCCGGGGATATTCCCTGTAGTAATCCAGCCTTGCTAAACTGATGCCGATGCTTTCCACTTTGCTTTGTTCCGGTATATATCGATCGTATCCAAGCAGGTCAAATCGAAAGATGCTGACTGTCACCACGCACAGAAATGTTGTTGTCAGCAGCAGAAGTCCTCCCTGGAAAACGGCACGGAAGCTGACCTGCATCATCATCTGCAGGATCAGATGGGTAAAAAGACATCCGATGATAACACCGGAATACAGCCAGAAATCCTCACTGCTGAGGGAAGAATTCCGCATAACCAGTCCGACAAAAATACCGCCGCATATAACAGCGGCACCGTGAATCAGGGTTCTGAACGGGGGCCATACCATGCCGCTGCCATTTTTTTCCGCCGGACGAATCAGGAACAGTTTTTCCGCCAGAAACGGCAGAAGTACCGCCAGAAACAGCATGATCAGAACAGCCATCCGATGCTCCGGTATGTGTCGATGAAAGTTCCGTATTACAGCCTTGCCGGTAATCAGAATGCTTCCATATCCGGGCAGAATACTCTGGCCGACGTTTACATAAGTCCGGAAAAAGGAACTCTGACATTCGGTCAGCAGAACACAGAAAATGGGGCACCCCAGATGAACGACGCCTTCCATCACCACAGCCGGCAGATAATTTCCTGCTGCCAGCATGGCAAGGATGCTGAGCACATACAGATCCCAGAAGAACAGCAGATACAGAAGCAGTATCTGAATGATTTCCCGGAAGCAGCTGACGATCATGATATCATTGGCAACCGCTACCATGATGGAAATCCAGTACATGATGCCGAATGGAACTGCAAAAAACAGAAATCCGCTGAAGAAACGGTACCGGAAATGGGATTTTCGGCTGATTGGGAGGGAAAAATAGAAGTCCACAGTTTCCCGTTTATACAGAAATCCAAACTGCACCAGAGCGATTGCAGCGGCCAGTCCGCCCATCAAAATGCAGAATAATTCCTGATTTTCCATAAAAGCCGGAAATATTCTGTCACTGGCTGCTATTTCCGCAGGGGTATAGTTTCCAATCGTCCTTGCTATTCCAAGTGGAAAAACAAGTCCGAATACCAGTGAAAGCAGTCCCCATAACCAGGCTTTCTGAAAAAACTCCTGTATAAAGAGATGATTGCGGATTGCCCGGTCTTCAGCCGATGATATTGGTAATTTCATAGCCTGCTGCCTCCGTTTCATTGATAAAAATTTCCTCGAGACTGAGGGGAATCATTTCACAGAATACGGGATTCCCTTCTTTCAGTTTCTGCAGCAGTTCTTCTCTGCTGCTGCGTACGGTGATTGTGTGCAGAGAGCCTCGCTGCTCCTTTCGGATGATATCCAGATTCCGGAATACCGTATCTGCCGTTTCCTGATTTTTATAGACGCACTGCACCTTGTGGAGCCGCAGTCTGACCTCATCCAGATCTTTTGACAGGATCATGCCGCCCCGGTAAAGGATGCCGATCCGGTCACAGATATCTTCCAGTTCCCGCATATTGTGGGATGCTACAATGGGGGTAAATTTCCGTTTTGTCATTTCATATCGGAGCAGTTCCTTTACCATCCGCCGGATTACGGGATCCAGACCGTCAAAGGTTTCATCGCAGAGCAGATAGCGGGTTCCGGAACAGATTCCGGCAATCATACTCAGCTGCTTGCGCATTCCCTTTGAATAGGTATGGATTTTCTGTTTCGGGTCCAGATTCACCTGTCTGATCATGCTGTCAAACCGCGGTTTATCGAACCGGCTGTATACCATATTGTAATAATTTTTCACATCCGTTAAGGATGCATTGTCCAGATAATACTGTTCATCAGAAATATAGAAAATATCTTTTTTTATGCGGACATTGTCAAAGACCGGTTCCTGATCCATGAGAATATCCCCGCTGTCCGGTTTATATATACCGCCAATCATGCGCAGAAGCGTACTTTTACCGGCTCCATTGACTCCGATCAGCCCGAACACGGCATTGTCTTCCACCGTAAAGGATACGTGATTCACCGCCGGGATCCGGTCAAATTGTTTGCTGACATCTCTGATCTCAATCATATCGAACCTCCGGAAGCAGTTTTCAGGAAGGAAATGACCTCTTCATATTTCATGCTTCCGCCAAACAGATCCAGGGCACTGCCGATGGTTACATCCACATGATTTCTTCCCAGCCGCTTCAGGTCGGAAAGATCCTGAAATGAAGAAACACCGCCTGCATAGGTGACGGGAAGCTGTCCCCATCTGCCCAGCATGGAAGCAACTTTTTCTTCAATACCTGCTGCTTTTCCTTCCACATCCACCGCATGAACCAGAAATTCGCTGCAGCTGCCGGACAGTTCTGTCAAAAGCTCCGGTGTCAGAATCACATCGGTGAATTTCTGCCATCGGTCGGTCACAATATAGTAATCGCCGTCTTTTTCCCGGCAGCTGAGATCCAGTACCAGATGCTCTCTTCCCACCCGGCTTTTCATCTTTTCCAGATTTTCGAAATGAATCTGTCCGTCCTTAAATACATAGCTGGTTACAATCACATGACTTGCACCGGCTTTTATATATTCCTCCGCATTCTCTGCATGAATCCCGCCGCCGATCTGCATTTTCCCCGGACAGGCCTTCAATGCACCAATGGCCTGAGCCTTTGTTGCTTCGTAATATGGTGAGGATGCTGGATTCAGCATAATGATATGTCCGCCGGTCAGGCCGTCTTTTGCATAAAATCCGGCAAACCAGGCAGCGTCCTTTTCGGAAACAAAATTATCAAGTGCAAAATCACCGGTGTCCTTCAGACTTCCGCCGACAATCTGCTTTACCTTCCCGTTATGTATATCGATACATGGTCTGAAACGCATGCAATCTCCCCCTTTTTACTTCTTTTGCTTTTTCGCCTTTTTTCTGTTTACCCTGCAGGCTGAAAATTGGCTTTGGATATTTTTTCGTAGAATACCCCTATCATCTTATCAAAGGTGTATAAGATGGTCAAGAAAAGGAGACGAATCTTAATAATTGGTCCCGGAAAACACGCACTATTTGAGGACGCTCTGAACAGGAACATAATTGTAATCAGGATCGTAATTGTAATCAGGATCGTAATTGTAATCAGGATCGTAATTGCCATCAGGATCATAATTGCCATCAGGATCATAATTGTAATACAGAAAAAAGCCGGACTTTCGCCCGGCTTTCTGTGCTGCGGGATCCGAAGTCATGGATTTCATGTCATATGAAATCCATACTTTTTTCAATCCACGCCTGGTAAGGTTATCGGAGTGCAACGTGCGCCATAAGTTCGCATGAAAACTCTGACTGTATGTTTAATTAAATCCGTAAATTTTCTGAGCAATGGTGTAACCCCAGCAGGCAATTTTCCGTCCGATCTTTCCGGGAATATTCTGATAGAGTCCCAGAAGGCTAAAGCGGATTTTTCTCCATGCTGTGGGATTGGTTTCTTTCAGATACGCCCAGAGTTCTTTACGCTTTTTCAGGTTTTCTTCTGTACCTGAGCGAATTGCAAGGATGGAACTGACGGTCGTAATGATGGTCAGATAACTGAGCATGTACTGATTCAGTTTTCCGCTCCTGATGGGTGCCTCTGTGTAGCTATCGATCATGATGCGATTGACCTTCAGCTGCTGGTCGATTCTGGAAATCATAATCTGTTCGTTGACCGACTGATCTTCCCGTCCGATGTAGTACCAGTAGAAGTTGACATCCAGATAGTACATGGTCTTAACAGCCGGAAACGGCTGGAATGCAAATATGTTGTCCACATAGAAGGTATGTTTCGGAAGTTCCAGACCGCAGTCCCGCAGTACCTGTGTACGGTAAATTATAGAATGCATCAGGATGTATTTGCCGGGACGTACCGGTCCGATTTCATCCCATGTAAAGACTTTTTCCACAGGAATCAGATGTTTGTATCGCATTACTTTTTTATGTTTCTGCCCCACCTTGTCATATACATAGTTGGAAAGAATCATGTCAACAGGTTCTTCACTCTGTGCCTGCTGACGGATAAAGTCAAGAATCTTCATATATGCTTTGCCGCTGACCTTATCGTCGCTGTCCACCACCTTGAAATAAAGTCCGGTTGCATTTTTCAGACCAGTGTTGACAGCACCGCCGTGTCCGGCATTTTCCTGATGAATAGCACGGCAGATTGTGGGATATTTTGCTGCATAACGGTCTGCGATTTCTGCTGTATTGTCCTTTACAGAGCCATCGTCAACAATCAGAATTTCCACATCTTCTCCGCCCTTTAACAGGGAATGGATACACTTATCCATGTATTCCGCTGAATTATAACAGGGAATTGCAATTGACAAAAGTTTCATATTTTCTCCTATTCATGTATATGCATATGTCAGAAATCATTTCTGACCTGAAAACGCTCTGCCGGGGACCGGATAGCCGCCCGGCTGAGCGGAACTGCTGCTTTATGTTTATAAAGTGATGTCGCCGATTGCACTGAGAATGTCTTCTCTCATGCGGATGGCTTCCTCCCGTGCTGCCTTTGCGTAGTCGTGCTCATCACATCCGGCTTTCTTGTATGCACACATAATGCCTCTGGATGAATTGATTACTGCGCCGAGCCCCTTTTCGTCAAAGGCAAAGGCAACATCCTTTGCACCGCCTCCCTGTGCGCCATAGCCGGGTACCAGGAAGAAAGTATGAGGCATCTTTGCACGAAGTTCCTTCAGCTGTTCCGGATAGGTTGCACCGACAACAGCACCCACTGCAGAATAGCCATACTTGCCGCGGAGTTCTTCTCCCCACTTTTCACACATCTCACCCATGGTTTCATAGATGGTCTTATCTGCAATCTTCTGATCCTGCAGTTCACCGGAAGAAGGGTTGGAGGTTTTCACCAGTACATAAATGCCCTTGTCAAATTCTTTGCAGACTTTCAGAAGGGGATTGATACCGTCACTTCCAAGGTAACCATTAACCGTCAGGCAATCACCATTAAACGCTGCAACCTGCTGTCCGTTGATCGCTGTCATGCCCAGATGACCGGTTGCATAAGCTTCCATGGTTGTACCAATATCATTTCTCTTACCATCTGTGATTACATACATCCCTTTTTCATGGGCATACTCGATTGTCTTTGCCAGAGTACGTACCCCCTGCCATCCATACATTTCATAATAAGCAGCCTGGGGTTTGATAGCCGGTACAATGTCATAAAGAGCATCAATCAGACCTTTATTGAACTCATACAGTGCAGCTGCAGCTGCTTCTAAAGGATCAGAATTCTCTGCAAATGCCTTATCTAAAATATATTTGGGAACATAATCCAGCTTGGGATCCAGACCTGCAACAGTGGGGTTCTTCATAGCTGCAATTTTCTCAATCAGTAAATCCATTGACATAATAATCAAGTCCTTTCCGTTTCTCATTTTGCACGTTTTCCGTGCCGCTTCACCGCTTTTTCAGATGGTTTCGCTGCCGCAGAGCGATCAGCTGAAACATGATCAAAGCTGTTTTTTCTTTGCGGCTTTCTTCCGCTTTTTTACTGCTTTTTTGATATCGCCTCTGAATGCTGCTGAAAAGGCAAATACACACATACAAAGCTGTATTGCTGCTGTTATTCTGACCTGATTTTTATCAAGCCATTTAAAAATGCCGGCAGGTATCCTGCTTCGCAGTTTGTCCATATACAGGGTCCTCTCTTTATTGCATGCAGAATCTTTACTGGAATTTTTACGGAATTCATGCCTTATCCAACACTGGGAATGATCCGCTTCCGGCCCGATTCTGCTGATTTCAGCCTGTAAAAACAGACCTTCTGTGTATCATATCTACTATATAAGGAATTCCTGAATTTGTAAAGAAAGTTTTTTTCATAAAAAACAGTTGGCAAGTTGTTTATTCAATGATACAATCGGTTGAAAAGAAATTACAAAATCAAAAGAAAGGCATTTTTATGAAAAAGTTTTTTGAAGAATTCAAAGCATTTGCCCTTCGCGGCAATGTGGTTGATCTGGCAGTCGGTGTTCTGATCGGCGGTGCTTTCTCCGGTCTGGTTACTGCATTTACGGAAGATATCATCAATCCTCTTCTGTCATTGTTTGGCGGAGCAAATGCAGAGTTCGGCTGGGTAATCCCCATCGGATCCGGTATCCTGATCGGTAATTTTATCTCCAGTGTGATTAACTTTATCATCACTGCATTTATTATCTTTACAATCATGAAAACACTGAATAAGCTCAACGACTTTGGTAAGAAAGCAGAACCTGCTGCTCCTGCAGCTCCCACAACCAAGATCTGCCCTTACTGTAAAAGTGAAATTGCCATTGAAGCCACAAGATGTCCTCACTGTACTTCACAGCTGGATGCATAATGGTGGTTTGGCTATAAATTTGGATATTTCAGCAAGAATTTCAAACTGCGGCATCATATGATGCCGCAGTTTTTTGTCCAAAAAAGCTGGGGCTTCTCGGCCGTAGGTGCTTCGTTTGGTTATTTCTTTCCAAAACGCAACTTTTTTGTCCAAAAGAGCTGGTACTTCTCGGCTGTCGGTGCTTCGTTTGGTTTTTTCTGATGGATGATGGGTGGATTTAGCCAATTCCCATTGAAATTTATGGATGACTGGAAGGTTTTCGCATTCCTGAGCTGGATTTTGGTTTTTTCTTGCCGGATCGCAGTCTTTTTGTCCAAAAGGACTGACATTTTTCATCTGTCGGTGCTTCGTTTGGGTTTTTCTGATGGATGATGCGTGGATTTAGCCAATTCCCCATTGAAATCTATGGTTGCCTGGGGGATTTTCGCAATTGAGAGCTGGATTTTGGTTTTTTCTTTCCAGAACGCAGTCTTTTTGCCCAAAAGTGCTGGAGCTTCTTGGTTTCCAGTGCTTCGTTTGGTTATTTCTGATGGATGATACATTGATTTAGCCAATTTCCCATTGAAATTTATGAATGACTGGAGGTTTTTTGTATACCTGAGCTGGATTTTGGTTATTTCTTGCCGGATCTCAGTCTTTTTGCCCAAAAGTGCTGGAGCTTCTCGGCCATCGCTGCTTCGTTTGGATATTTCTGATGGATGATGAGCAAATTAAACCAATTCTCTGTTTTTTAGACTATACATGAAGTCTGATTAGTGATATAATCAAATTGCTACATATTATTATATTATAAAAAGGAGTTGATCATATCGCTATTGAATTATCAAAGACACGAGAACATGAAATAAAGGAGAAAATAAAGCATCTGGAAAATACCTTCCTGCAGCAGCCAAAAGAGGATTTGAAAATAATCAAAAATGGAAACTATTGGAAATGGTATGAATACTATAACGGAAACTGGACCTATATTCCCAAGAAAAAAAGAGCATACGCAGAGAAATTAGCTTACAAAGCATATTTAAATGCCTGTTTAGCAGATTTGAAAAATGAATTGTTTGCCATTGAAGAATATAAAAAACATTTCTCTATTGAGCAACGGGAAGAAGACCGATTGTTTTCCGCTCCAGAATTTTATTCTTTATTAAAAGGGCAGTTCAAACCCATTTCTGAAGAACTAAAAATCTGGAGTTCTACAGAATACAATAAGAATACAGCGTACCCAGAAACATTAATTCACAAAGGAATAAATGGAAACTTCTTTCGATCAAAATCGGAAGTTTTGATTGATACTTTCCTTTTCCAATCCAGAATTCCATATCGCTACGAGTGTGAACTCAAAATCAATAATGCCATAATATTCCCGGACTTTACGATTCGACATCCTATAACGGGAAATACATATTATTGGGAGCATTTTGGAATGATGGATAATCTTCTGTATGCGAGTCAATGCTATGAAAAATTAGAG
>JALETI010000231.1 GCA_022781515.1 Lachnospiraceae bacterium | reverse complement strand
GCTTTGTAAACAGCTTCTTTCTTACACTTGGAAATACATACGCCACACTTCACGCACTTGGACGGATCGATGGTGTACGGTTTCTTCTTTTCACCTGTGATTGCTTCTGCAGGACAGTTCTTTGCACACAGTCCGCAGCCGATACATTTCTCAGGATCGATCTTGTACTGCATCAGGCTCTTGCACTTGCCTGCAGGACACTTCTTGTCCACGATGTGGGCAATGTATTCATCTTCGAAATGCTTCAGGGTGGAAAGTACAGGGTTCGGTGCTGTCTGGCCCAGGGCACACAGGGAGTTCTGCTGGATCAGCGCTGCCAGTCTCTTTAACTGGTCAAGGTCTGACATTTCTGCCTTGCCTTCGGTGATCTTGTTCAGGATCTCAAGCAGTCTCTTGGTACCGATTCGGCAAGGTGTACACTTACCGCAGGATTCATCTACTGTGAATTCCAGGAAGAATTTTGCGATGTCTACCATACAGTCATCTTCGTCCATAACGATCAGACCGCCGGATCCCATCATGGAGCCGATCGCTACCAGGTTATCGTAGTCGATCTCTACATCAAAGTTGGATGCAGGGATACAGCCGCCGGAAGGTCCGCCGGTCTGGGCTGCCTTGAACTTCTTTCCGTTCGGCACGCCGCCGCCGATTTCTTCCACGATCTCTCTCAGGGTGGTTCCCATGGGGATTTCAACCAGACCTACGTTGTTGATCTTGCCGCCCAGTGCGAATACCTTGGTACCCTTGGATCTTTCGGTTCCCATTCCTGCGAACCAGTCTGCACCCTTCATGATGATTCTCGGGATGTTTGCCCATGTTTCCACGTTGTTCAGGATGGTGGGTTTCTCAAACAGACCCTTTACTGCAGGGAACGGAGGACGGGGACGGGGCTCGCCGCGGTTGCCTTCGATAGAAGTCATCAGCGCGGTTTCTTCACCACATACGAATGCGCCTGCGCCCAGTCTTAAGTCGATATCAAAGTTGAAGCCGGTTCCGAAGATGTCTTTTCCTAACAGACCTGCTTCTCTCGCCTGCTTCAGCGCGATGTTCAGTCGGTCGATGGCGATGGGGTATTCTGCTCTTACGTAGATATATCCCTGGTCGGAGCCGATTACATAGCCTGCGATTGCCATTGCTTCAAATACACAGTGGGGATCGCCTTCCAGTACGGAACGGTCCATGAATGCACCCGGGTCACCTTCGTCTGCGTTACAGCATACATACTTCTGGCCGGTGGAGCCCATGGCGAATTTCCACTTGCGTCCGGTAGGGAAGCCGCCGCCGCCGCGTCCGCGCAGACCGGATTTTTCCAGTACGTCTACCACATCTTCACGGCTCATGGTGGTCAGTACCTTATGTAATGCCTGGTAGCCGCCGGTTCCGATGTATTCGTTGATGTCTTCCGGATTGATGACACCGCAGTTCTGCAGGGCAACACGCTGCTGTTTCTTGTAGAAGTGGGTATCATTCATGGGAATGACGCCGTCTTCTGTTACAGTTTCTTTATATAAATATTTGGTTACGATATTTCCGTTTGCCAGATGTTCTTCCACGATCTCTTCAATGTGATCCATGGATACATTGGAATAGAATGCAGCTTCGGGATAGATGATCATAACCGGGCCCAGTGCACACAGGCCGTGGCAGCCGGTCTTGATTACCTTTACTTCATCGGTCAATCCCTTTGCAGCAAGCAGTTCTTCGATCTTTGCTGCGATCTTTACACTGCCGGATGAGGTACATCCTGTACCTGCACATACCAGCACGTGGCGCTTGTAGCTGTC
>JALETI010000038.1 GCA_022781515.1 Lachnospiraceae bacterium | reverse complement strand
ATTGACGCTGAGGACGAAGAACTGAAGTCTTTTCTGTTTTCTCTGGGATGTTACAGCGGAGAACCAATTACTGTGATTTCGCACATAAAAGGCGGTTGTGTTGTATCCATTAAAGATGCCAGATATAACATCGATATAGATCTGGCGAGGGCTATTTCCGTGTAATAAAAATGATCGACATTTCAATGTTCAGTAAGTGTTGATTTGAAAATGAGATAAAATAAAAAATAAGAGTGTATCACTATTCTTATAGATTATGAGTTGTTATTTGAAGGAGGAGAATTCACCATGAGAATTGCATTGACAGGCAATCCCAACAGTGGAAAGACTACAATGTATAATGCATTGACCGGAAGGAATGAAAAAGTCGGAAACTGGGCGGGTGTTACTGTAGAAAAGAAAGAAAGTCCAATTAAAAAAACTTATTATGATGGTTCAGAAGAGCTGATTGCAGTGGATTTACCGGGAGCATATTCCATGTCCCCGTTTACATCGGAAGAGAGTATTACCAGTGCGTATGTAAAGCATGAAAATCCTGATGCAATTATTAATATTGTGGATGCCACCAATTTAAGCCGAAGCCTGTTTTTTACCACACAGCTTCTTGAACTGGGCATTCCTGTGGTAGTAGCACTCAATAAGAGTGATGTAAATGAAAAGAAAAATACAGAAATTAATGTATCACTTTTGTCTGAAAAGCTGGGATGCCCGGTTATTAAGACTGTTTCAACCTCTTCCGGCCATATTGGATTAAAAGAGGTGGTCACAAAAGCAGCTTCTTTAAAGGGACGTGAACAGAAAGCTCCTTATGTACAGAGGGCGATTGATTTACATAACAAGAGCGAAGTAGAGGCAGAAGACAGAAAACGTTTTGACTTTGTAAAATCCATTGTTTCCTCTGTTGAAAAACGTAAAGTATTAACAAAAGAGAAGAATGGACAGGATAAAATTGATGCAGTTCTTACGAACCCTTTGCTCGGAATTCCGATTTTTGCATTGGTTATGTTTGGTGTGTTTTATATTTCACAGTCCACAGTGGGAACATGGATTGCAGACTGGCTGGTTGGCTGGATTGAGGTCTTCCAGGAATGGGTGGCCGGTCTGGTGGAAAATGCGAATCCGTTCTTACAGTCACTCCTTGTGGATGGTGTGATCGGTGGTGTAGGTGCTGTTGTCGGTTTCCTTCCCCTTGTTATGGTTATGTATTTCCTGATTGCGCTTCTGGAAGATTGCGGATACATGTCAAGAGCAACCGTGGTTCTGGATCCGATTTTTAAACGTGTGGGTCTTTCCGGTAAATCGGTGATCCCCATGGTTATCGGCACCGGATGTGCGATTCCGGGCATTATGGCGTGTCGTACAATTCGCAATGAGAGAGAACGGAGGGCGACAGCCATGCTGACCCCCTTCATGCCCTGTGGAGCAAAGCTGCCGGTTATTGCATTGTTTGTCGGTGCATTTTTCCCGGATACCCCCTGGGTGGGAACACTGATGTACTTTGTCGGTATTCTTTTAATCCTGTTTGGAGCATTACTGGTAAATGCGATTACAGGATATAAATTCAGAAAATCCTTCTTTATTATTGAGTTGCCTGAATATAAAATTCCCAGTCTGAAAAGAGCTGTTATTTCCATGCTTGGACGGGGAAAAGCATATATTATCAAAGCAGGAACCATTATTCTTGTGTGCAATACCATTGTGCAGATCATGCAGTCCTTCAACTGGCACCTGCAGGTGGTGGAGGAAGGTATGGAAAGCACTTCCATCCTTGCAGGAATCGCTTCTCCCATTGCCGTTATTTTCGTACCAATCGTGGGTATTGCGGCATGGCAGCTGGCAGCTGCGGCGGTAACCGGTTTTATCGCAAAAGAAAATGTTGTGGGAACACTTGCAGTATGCTATGGTTTAAGTGCATTTATTGATACGGAAGAGCTTGCTCTGGTTGGCGACGGAAATGTGGTTGCACAGGCCATGGCACTTACAAAAGTGGCAGCCCTTGCTTATCTGATGTTTAATTTATTTACACCGCCCTGTTTTGCAGCCCTTGGTGCCATGAATTCAGAAATGCAAAGCAAAAAGTGGCTGTGGGGAGGGATTACTCTTCAGTTGGGAACCGGTTATGTGGTTGCTTTCCTGGTATACCAGATTGGTACCTTGATTACAACCGGCGCATTTGGAAACGGATTTGTTCCGGGTCTCATTGCAGTCATTGCCATGGTGGCTGCAGTTGTGGGATTGATTTACAGAACCAATAAACAATTTGCGTCAGAGTATGAATTAAAGAAAGCGGCATAAGCGTTACAGATTCGGTCAGAAAGGAACGGCGATGGAAGATTTAATTGTCATAGGAATTGTACTGATTTTAGTTGGTGCAGCAATTCTTCATATATATAAAGAAAAGAAAAAGGGCGCCAGATGTATTGGATGCTCATCTGGCGGATGCTGTTCCGGTAAAACATGTGGAAGTGTAAACGAAAGCTGTAAATGTCATAATGATGATGGTAAGTAGATGATGGGGCTGTTGCACTATTTAGTGTGCGATCCTTTTTCGCACTTCAAACCAGTTCATATATCCACCATGGGTACAGAACCTGAGTCTTTGAAGTTCTAGAGCTCAAGTTCCTTTTTCCAGGGGCCGGTGCCAACGCATGAATTCGCCTGATGCGAATTCATTTGAACGATGGGCACCTAATCTCGCAGGACCGAAACCTGCGAGATTACCCCTTCCATACAGGATCTTTCACTAAGAACTTCTAAAGATTCAGGCAAATGTATCTATTTGGTGGATATATCTGCACTGGCTTTCGTGCTCGTTTTCCCCAAAAAAAAGATCAGACTCACAACTGTGCGACAGCCCCATTATCTGAAAAATGACACTTTATTGGAAAGGGGCTGAAACATGGAAAATGACCTGTTGAAGACCGAAAAGAAACTGGAAACTAATTATCACAGAACGAAAATGCAGAAAGAAATGGTGCTGCAGCGGCTGAAAAAAAATGGGTTCAGAATAACGAAACAGCGGAAAATTTTGCTGGATATCATATTGCAGGAAGAATGTGCCAGCTGCAAGGAACTATATTATAAAGCAATAGCAGAGGATTTGTCTATCGGTACGGCAACGGTATACCGCATGGTTAATTTGCTGGAAGAGATCGGAGCAATTAGCAGGAAGAATATGTATCGTATTTCCTGTGGCATGAATTGCAGCCGGGAAAATATCTGTGTGATCAGGTTAGATGATCACACAATCTGCAGGTTATCTTCCGGTGAATGGTACAAAGTGATATCCGAGGGACTGAGGTGCTGCGGTTATGTGGATACACAGAAGGTTGTAAGTGTGGCTGTAGAACCCTGTGAAAAAGAGAACAAATGATAAGTTCGCTATTATTCGGGATACACTCTGCAATCTGACATGCAGCTGTAGATAAAAAATGTATAGTACGACCATCGGTTTTGTCTTGTTTGCTTCCGGCTAATCGTTTATAATAATCATTGCAAATGAAAGAACAGACTGAATAAATCAGTACTGTTTGTAAAAAACGCTATAGACAGGAGGTTTTTCGTTTGAAAAAGACACTGTATTTGATGAGACACGGACAGACTCTGTTCAATCTGCAGCACAAAATCCAGGGCTGGTGTGATTCCCCGCTCACCGAACTGGGACAGGAACAGGCAAGGTTTGCAGGATTGTATTTTGAAAATAATAAGATTCAGATTGACCATGCATATGCTTCTACTTCAGAACGTGCATGTGATACACTGGAGCTGGTGACTGGCGGTCGGATTCCCTATACAAGACTGAAGGGTCTGAAGGAATGGAATTTTGGTGTGTTTGAAGGAAAGGATGAATGTCTGAATCCTCCGCTCCCCTATGGTGATTTCTTTAAGCAGTTTGGCGGTGAAACACAGGAAGAATTGCAGCTTCGTATGGTAAGAACTTTGTTGGATGTGATGAAAATAGAGGATCATCATGTGGTACTTGCAGTAAGTCACGGCGGAGCCTGTGCAAACTTCGTCCGATATTGGGAGCAGTATAACAAGGTCCAGTATCAGAAAGGAATCAAAAACTGTACGATCTTCCGTTTTACATATGAAGATGAGAAATTCTGCCTGGAAGAAATTATTGTGAATTCATAGTAGATTCCGGAATACATATGGGAATCTTCACCCTTCTCTTCCGGAACAGAAACGATTTTAGAGAGAATACTGGGAATCCGGCATGCCGGATTCCCAGTGTATTGACAAGAAATGATAAGAGTGTATAATTATAATAATAGCAATCTAAAATCTCATGGGGATGGAGAGTGATGAATTGTTGCTTCGAAAGAAGCATATTTTTTTAAAACGCGTCTTAGCACTCGATTAAAAGGAGTGCTGATAGAAGGGAGGAGAGAGTATGGAGAAGGACAGAAAAACGGATATGGATGCAAAGGATATTAACAGTATAGATGAAAATACAGAAAAATTGAAAAGTGATATAAATATAGAAAATCCGGATGCAGAAGAAGTGAAAACAGAAGATGAAATAGATGGAGAGGAAAAAAAGGAAACCATCTATCTTCCCTGTTATGATCTTCTTTTACTGCCGAGAGCAACTTACTATTTTGAAGGAAAGTATTTTAAACAGCTGGCAGAAAGAGATCCGGAGCTGAATGCCGAGGTTGTTTTACTGATTCTGAAACAGGAAAAGGGAAATCGGAAGTTTGAAGATCTGGAATTTCAGCCCATCGGACTGCTTGGCCGGATTGTCAATATCAATGAGAATGGTACCGTGAAAATTGATACCGGTGTTCGTGCAGATATCACAAAAAAAGCAGATGAAGATGGGGAACTGCAGATTCACTATACCATCCGGGAAGAAATTGATGACAGCAGCAAGCTGGAGGAAAGTACACGCTATGAGACGTTAAAAAATGATCTGTCCCGGGCTGTGGGCAGATTTCCCTGGGGAATGATGGCGCGAAAGTATATTTCTGGCTGGAAGCAGATGGATGAGATGATTATCAATCTGGCCAATTATCTGGGAATCTCTGCTGAGGATAAGTATGATATTCTGCAGGTGGATAGTCGTTCCGTTCGCTTTGATAAAATGGAGAATGCCATCCGTACTTATCTGGAGATGTTTCTTGTGAATCAGGAGGCAGAAGCGGAGCAGAAGAAGAACCATGATCAGGTTTACCGGGAGATGGCTCTGCGAAAACAGATTGATATTCTGCAGAAAAAACTGGATGAGATGCATCCGCAGTCCGCAGCAGAGGAATCCGATATTGAGAAACTGGAAAAGGGAATCAATGAAGCCGGTATGAATGAGACGGCTGAAAAGGAAGCCAGAAAAGCTCTG
>JALETI010000062.1 GCA_022781515.1 Lachnospiraceae bacterium | reverse complement strand
GCACGCTCTTTCCCTCCATATATCCGCCGCATTTACTCTGCTACTACAAATGTGGTAGTTATTAGACTTCGTTGCTTTTGGCCAACTTATCTCTCGCAGCCTAGCCTTATATGCGATTTCTGTCCGTCGGACCAGAGGTTTGCTTACAGCTTCCTTCAGATTCCACCTTACGATGGACACCCTTGCTGTTCGGCTATACATTTCCCACTACCCGGGCATGTTCGGGACTTACACCCGTTAGAGCGCGCCCATGGCGCGCAAACATAAAAAAGGATCATGGTTTCCCGTGATCCTTTTCACTCAACTCAACAATAGCTTATCAGGACTCCAGCGCATCCATCCCCATATGGATCACTTCCATCAGCCTCTGCTGCTGGCCGGTCAGATACAGCCAGCCGCAGAGAGCCTCCAGGCCGGTGGCCCAGAGATACTCTTCCATGTCTGCATTTTTCGCTTTTGTATGCGGCTTTGTATTGTGACCTCTTTTGCAGACTGCCTGTTCTTCTTTTGTCAGCCGGTCGAATATGGCATGCACCATAGCTGCCTGAGCCGGAGCTTTGACCAGTTCGCTGCACATTCTGTGCATCTTTTTAACCTGCATATTGCCCCTGCCGGCAATCAGTGTGCGGATAACCAGTTCGTATGCTCCATCGCCCACAAACGCCAGTGCCAGTCCGGAATAGGATAGGGGATCCGGCATCTGCAGATGGAACTGCTCTTTCACATTCTGAAGAAAACTGTCCTGATTCTCACAGCCGATTTCTTCCGAAACCTCTTCTGCCGTACTTTTTTCTGTACTTTTTTCTGTACCGTCTTCCATCCTGTTCATTACGCTCTCGTCCATTTCACGCCTTCACGGGTATCCTTTAAAAGAATGCCCTTTGCTGCCAGTTCGTCACGGATCTGATCAGCCAGTGCGAAATTCTTTGCTTTTCTTGCAGCCTGACGCTGTTCGATCATGGCTTCAATTTCTGCATCCAGAATTTCTTCCTTCTTTTCTGTGATAATACCAAGAATATCGCAGAGTCTTTCCACTTCTTCCAGCAGTGCCCGGTCAAAGGCTGCTGAAGTTTCTTCTGTGATTGCTGTATTCATCAGTTTCACCAGTTCAAAAATGGCTGAAACCGCATCCGCTGTATTGAAATCATCTTCCATGGCTTCTTCATATTTCTTAACCAGTGCCATCATATCTTCATCCAGCAGTTTCTTTTCTGCATCACTCAGTTCGCCGGATGCTTTTGCCGTCATTTCCTTTGCACGTTCCACAGCTGTCAGGATACGTTCCAGACCATTTTTGCTTGCTTCCATCAGATCGGCACTGAAATTCAGAGGGCTTCTGTAATGTGCACTGAGCATGAAGAAACGCAGTACCTGCAGATCATATTTTTCACTGATTTCACGAACTGTAAAGAAGTTCCCAAGGGATTTGGACATTTTCTTATTATCAATATTCAGGAAGCCATTGTGCATCCAGTATCTGGAGAAAATTTTTCCATTGGCACACTCACTCTGTGCAATTTCATTTTCATGGTGAGGGAAAATCAGATCCTCTCCGCCTGCGTGAATATCAATTTCATCCCCCAGATAACGCTTTGCCATAACAGAGCATTCAATGTGCCAGCCGGGACGGCCATCGCACCAGGGTGATTCCCATGCAGGTTCCCCTTCTTTCTTCGGTTTCCAGAGTACAAAGTCAAAATCATCTTCTTTTGCAGATTCACCGGTTACTTTGATTTCACGGTGACCGGCCTGGAGATCATCCAGATTCTTATGGGATAACTTGCCGTATTCTGCAAAGGAACGGGTGCGGAAATATACGGTTCCGTCTTCTGCTGCGTATGCATGGCCTTTTTTGATCAGGGTATTGATCATATCGATCATACCGTCAATTTCCTGTGTCGCCAGCGGATTGGTTGTGGCAGGCTTTATATTCATGGCTTCCATATCCTTTTTGCATTCGGCAATATAACGCTGGGAAATTGTAGATGCATCGGTTCCTTCTGCAATGGCAGCTTTGATGATCTTATCATCCACATCTGTAAAGTTGGATACGTAATTCACTTCATATCCCTTATACTCAAAATATCTTCTTACAGTATCGAACATAATCATCGGACGTGCATTGCCGATGTGAATATAGTTGTATACAGTCGGACCGCATACATACATACGAACCTTTCCCTCTTCAATGGGTACGAATTCTTCTTTCTGTCTGGAAAGTGTGTTATAAATTTTCATCGTTTACTCCTTTTTTATCGACTATTATTTCACTATGTCTTTTCCAATTATTCCGCCTGGTTCAGCTTCTGTTTCATCTGTTCTATCTCTTCCATCAGGCGCTGCTGCTCCTTTCGGATATCCTGTATCTCCTGTTTTACCGGATCGGGCAGATTGATCTGTTCCAGATCCTCCTGCGGGCTTCTGACATTATTCCGCTTCACAATACGTCCGGGAACACCAACCACGGTACAATTATCAGGGACAGGAGTGATGACCACCGCACCGGCACCGACCTTGACATTATCTCCGATTGTAAACGATCCGAGAACCTTGGCGCCGGCACTGATCATGACATTATTGCCAATGGTAGGATGACGTTTGCCCTTTTCCTTGCCGTTACCACCCAATGTAACTCCCTGATACAGGGTACAGTTGTCACCGATGATCGTTGTTTCACCAATGATCACACCGTGACCATGGTCAATGAACAACCCTTTTCCGATTTTTGCACCGGGATGAATCTCAATACCGGTGGTATGTGCTGCTCTCTGAGATATCCATCTGGCAAGAAAATAATGCTTCTTTTCATAAAGTCTGTGAGCCAGACGATAATGAAGAATCGCATGAAAAGACGGATACAGAAACACCTCCATATCCGAATGAATTGCAGGATCCCGATCCCTGACAACTGCAATCTCTTCTCTAATAAAATCAAATACTTTCATTAAGAGATACCTTCCTTCCCAAAACCACTTTACAGCAAAACCCTTTTTCTCCGACTGTACAGACTGTCTAAGGAAAAACTATTTCCATACGCATCTCTGCATATCCCCCGGAGAAACCTGATTTAACAGGAGTTCACAGCATAAATACCTGCTAAATAAAAAATCTCCTATATGCCAGGCATATAAGAGACGTACGGACGTGGTTCCACTCTATTTCGAAGAAACAACAAACTTTATCTGAAGCAGGAAACAATTTTATATGAAACAATTCCATCTCAGAAAACCTCCATCTGTCAGATTCTGTATGTTTCTTCCTCTTCTCCTTAACGCGGAAAACGTGTCAGACTACTGCTGATAACAGGTTCGTCCAACCGGCTCCGGAATGCACTTCATCACAACCTGATAACGAAGTGCTCTCAGCCAATGGCACTCCTCTCTTTCGATACAGGATCTGTGATTACTCTTTTCCTTCAAAGCCTTTATTCAAATCATAAACATAATCATTCTATGGGATTTCTGAATATTTGTCAACAAAGAAATTGTGCTGTCAGAGTTTTTATAGTATAATATTTACAGCTTAATGCTTCTGCGAAACACAGGAGGTGTGCAATTTTATGAATATATTATTTTTCCTGACTCCCAAAAGTGAGCTGGCGTATCTTTATCCCGATTATTCTGTGAAAAAAACGCTGGATATTATGGAGCAGTATCGACACGCTGTCATTCCGCTGATTGAGCATGACGGAAAGTATTGCGGTATCATCACAGAAGGAGATCTGCTTTATAATCTGAAGAATGAATTTCATTTTAATCTGGTCAATGCAGATAATATCCCGATTTCAAGTCTGGATACACGCAGAACTTACGAACCGGTCAGTATTTCTGCAACTGTTGAAGAAGTATTCAAAAAATCCATGGTTCAGAAATTTGTTCCCGTCGTGGATGATGACGGTATTTTCATCGGCATTGTAAAACGCCGTGATATTATTCACTATTTCTATGATAAGTATATTCACGAACAGGTAAAATAATTACAGAATCAGCAAAAAGCCGATAATCGGAAGACCAGACCACTTTCCAGTCTTCCAATTACCGGCTTATGTTTACCCCTCCTGCTGACTGCAGGACACAAAGGAGCGCTTACTATAGTCGAATTCATCAAAGATGCAGATACTTTCCGGTTCGATAGGAAAGCAGCATCAGTTCCAGATTCTGCTTATCCACATATCGATATTTCAGATGATAATTCAGCTGTTTCAGGAAATTCAGCATCTGCTCTTCCTCTTCTTCTGTAAAGCCCGTATCACCTTCCGGAAACAGAAACTCATGGGCTATCAGTGTAGTGATAAATCCCTCATTGGCAAAAACCAGTCTGCTGTCCAGTTCGTTCGGTCCTGCCTGAATCGGTTTTCTCCGGAGAATCCAGTAAGCCTCATACGCTATGATTCTGGAAGAGTCGATCCGGTCCACTTTGTGGAATTCCTTCAAGCGGAAAATATCCACAAAATAGTCCATAATCACCTGCTGCAAAATGCCTGTATGGATATACAGCTTTCCCTCCAGATTTCTTGCCCGGATATACTCGTTCATCTTATCGTAAATATACTTGTAGCGATCGGCAATTCTGGTCTTTCCGAAATAGTTGACCACATCACCATAACTCAGGTAATTCTCTCTCATCACTTTCCTCCAGCATTTCCATTACATTCCGTCCAACTGCAGAATAAAGAAAACTGCAGTAGGAGTGGTAATCTTTTTCTTCCATCTTACCGGAAAACTGCTTGTAAACATTGGGCAGAACTTCTATACCGATATCAACCCTTTCCAGACGCTGAATCAGCAGTTCCGCACCTCTTTCCGCCTCTTCGGAATGCAGGATTTTCGGTGATGTCATAAATCCAGATTTCTGATCCATCATATCCTTCTCCGTTCAAACTCAGAACAGAATCCGCATTTTTGCTTCCAGACCTTTCCTGTCCTCCTGTTCTTCCGGATAGGAGTATTCATTGACCGAAAGGTCCGTATCTTCTGCTTCTGTATTGCTAAAATTTTCTTCTCTGTAATAGGAAATCAGCTGATCGGCCGCATTCGCCAGATTGCTCAGTATGCTGATATATTCCTGTTTTCGTTTATTGTACTGATCATTGGGATACTTCATCCGGTGATCAAATTCCAGCCACCCTTCTTCAAACAAAGAACGCATCTGGATTTCAAAATAAATACTCTTATAGCGGACAATATAATGCAGGGAACGGTAATGTGCCTTGGAATTATCCAGCCGCAGAAACTCGTCCTGATAAAGCTTCCGGTCATCTGCGGAAGCAATATATGCAACCGGCTGCTCTGCCAGATAACCGCACTCCCTTGTATTTCCATCTTCCGCAATTTCTTCTGCATACCGATCATAAAAAATCAGCAGATCACCGGGTCTTCTGGCATATCGCTCCGGAAGATTTACAAACATCCGAAGCATGTCATTATGCACATCTCTCCAGTCACGCTTATCCAGAATAATAATACGCACTCCTATCAGATCCGTAATGATCTTCCAGTAATTGGATGCATTGATCATCCTGTATTTCACCGGGTTGCGGTAAACACCACGGATAATTTTCCCGATCAGATGATCCGGATCCTTCACCCTGCTTCGGATCGAATGCACTTTTCCGGTCATCCCCTCATTCAATTCACCCAGAAGTTCAATCCGCAGTTTTTCCAGAACCGGTAAAAAACGGATATAATCATCGAAAATACGATGAAGTTCTTCCTCTGAAATCGGACAGTTGGAAACACTTTTATCCGAGATATTCATTGTTTCCTGAATTCTGCCCAGATCAAAATTTGTATTAAACATTGCCATCTCTACATCCTATCTAAGGACAGGTCTTCTCCTTCTTCCAGTTGATTGATGGGAATTCTGTGCCTGTTTCTCCTCTTCTTCCACAAATACCGCGTGACACAGCGCCCAGGCCATAGAAAATCCTGCTGCAAGGTCCAGTACCGAATGCTGTTTCAAAAAAACAGTAGACGAAATAATCAGCAGACTGACTACACAGATTCCATGACAGATACACGGTTTTCTTTCATGAAGACTGCTGCGCATAAAAAACATCCCAATCACCGCACTGGTATAAACATGCAGACTGGGAAATACATTTGTGGAAGTATCTGTCCGATAAATCAGCGATGTAAGCCATGTACAGATATTTTTGGATGCATCCAGATTCGGGCGAAGCTGAATTCCATTGGGAAATACCGTATAAATAATCAGTGCAATGGTCATACCGCCAAACATAACACCGGCAAATCGATAAAACAGCTTATCATCCTCAAAAAAGAGAAACCAGACAAAACTCATGGCAACAAACAGAAACCAGAACAGATACGGAATAATAAAGTATTCACAGAATGGTATAATATAATCCAGCCTGCACTCTATCAGATAATATTGTTTTACACAGTGCTCCAGTGTCAGAAACCACGGCAGATAAATAAAAGCATACAGAAAAACCAGTGGTCTTTTTCCCACTTTCTGTAAAGAAAACTTTTCTTTCAAAAAACCCCTTCTTTCCAAGCCTTTCACTCTTATACAACGCTGAACCAGCTTTCAGATTACAAAAAACACCGAAATTCTTTCGAATTCCAATCATTTGCCGCTATAGAATCATCTTCAGTTTACGTCTTTCACATAATACAGTAAAATCATCCAGATGTCCACAATCTTCTCCGTCTGTATGTACACATAAGGGACGATCTGTCCGAAAAGTTGCCGTAACACATTGAATAATATGTACGCCTTTCATCCGCATATGTCTGCCGACCAGAGCAGCCAGCATAATCCGGATAAGATGCAGCCTGCTTTTGCAGGAAACAACACAGAGATCAAACTGACCATCCTGACACTCCGCATGGGGTGCCATCCGAAAGCCTCCTCCCTCACTGGGATGAACATGAATGGATATAAAACGGACAGAATCCAGATCAATTTTCCTGACTCCATCAACAATCAATCGGGCAGAATACGGTTTCTCACAGAAAATGTGTTTCAGCCCCACACCGATATAAACAAATCTGCCCAGATGAATTCTGTTGAAAAAATTCTTAAGCGGACTGCTCTGGATGCCTCTGCAGATGGCCGCATCCATACCGACTCCGCAGCTGACTGCAAACCGTCTCTGGTGCAGTTCCCCCTGTATATAGGAAATAATCCCGTAATCCATCCATACCACACGCTTCTTACGAAGAATCTGCTTCAACCGTTTCACGGGTCTGACCGCCAGATGATTGCTTCTGGCAAAATCATTGCCGGAACCACCGGGCAGATATGCCAGTGTCACTTCAGCAGACACATGAATTCCACTGATCACATCACCCAGAGTCCCATCTCCGCCGATCACGACAATTGTCTTCTCTTTGGATCTCTCTTCTTTGCCGGTCAGGTCAGCAGCCAGTTCCGCAGCATGACCTGCATATGATGTAATAAAGACCTCATATTCCATATGATGCCTGTCCAGATAATGCTTGCAATCCCTCCAGACAACTGCAGCCCTTCCGGATGCCGCAAGCGGATTAATTATAAAAAACAGTTTATCCATAATTCCCCCAAGGAAAATAAAAAGTGATCCATCCAAATAACAGATACCCACAAACCAAAGGCATTTCTATTTTCCAGTATATCACACAGCCCACCATAATCCTAATAAATTTTTTATAAACATTTTTTTAAATAGTGCTTGACTTTTTCCACGTTACAGGATATACTTATTGAGCATTCAGTCATGCGGCTGATGAAACGGGGTCTTAGCTCAGCTGGGAGAGCATCTGCCTTACAAGCAGAGGGTCACAGGTTCGAGCCCTGTAGGCCCCATATATGGCGGAATAGCTCAGATGGCTAGAGCATACGGTTCATACCCGTAGTGTCGAGAGTTCGAATCTCCCTTCCGCTATTTCAGGTCTGTACATCGTACAGACCTTTTTCTTTTTCTAAAAAGAATTCCTGTTTTACCGGCGAATCCTCTTGCAGTTTTTCCGCAGATTATATATGATGATACTACTACTATTTCAAATACGGGAGGTTTATATGAGAATTGGTATGGGTTATGACGTACACCGTCTTGTTGAAGGCCGCGATCTGATCCTTGGCGGAGTTAATATTCCATTTGAAAAGGGTCTGCTGGGTCATTCTGATGCAGATGTTGTTCTACATGCAATCATGGACGCACTGCTTGGCGCTGCTGCCCTCGGGGATATCGGACAGCATTTTCCGGATACCGATCCCGCTTACAAAGGCATTTCCAGTATTCTTCTGTTAAAACATGTGGGTGCTCTTCTCAGGGATAACGGATTTACCATCGGCAATATTGATGCAACCATCATTGCTCAAAGACCGAAGCTTGCCCCATTCCGCCCGCAGATGACAGCCAATGTTGCTCAGGCACTGGAAATTAGTGAAAATCAGGTCTGCATTAAGGCAACCACGGAAGAAGGTCTGGGATTCACAGGACGTCAGGAAGGAATTGCCGCTCAGGCCATCGTTTTGTTACAGTAATGTCCGGACATTCCATCTGCATGGGGGACTCCCCGTGCAGATGTTGCATTTTTTTCTGTTGTTTATTTTTTTTAAACATTTTCTGAAATTTTTCTTGACATTTCACTGTATATCAGCTATACTTTAGAAGTCGTCAGGAACGACAATTTCTGACACACGGGGTCTTAGCTCAGCTGGGAGAGCATCTGCCTTACAAGCAGAGGGTCACAGGTTCGAGCCCTGTAGGCCCCATATGGCGGAATAGCTCAGATGGCTAGAGCATACGGTTCATACCCGTAGTGTCGAGAGTTCGAATCTCCCTTCCGCTATTTCAGGTCTGTACATCGTACAGACCTTTTTTCTTACTCGAATCCGCTCCCATTCTTTTTAAGTTTTCCTTAAAAAATCACTTTTTTCTCACATTCGTCTTAAATTTTTCTTAATACTTGTCAAACTACAACTTTTTGTGGTATTATTCTATCTATAGTATGTAACGGTTTTGTAATAAGTTCGTAATAATCGACTGTTTCAGTTATTTTATGCAGTTCTGATTTCTTATTACAGATCAAATTATCACAAAGGAGGTACTATTTTGAGTATCAACAAACAGAATTCTCTGCGCATGCTTCTAGGTGCTTTCATTGTTCTGCTGGTATTATTCGCAGGCAGTTACAGAGCATCCGCTGCGACAATAACACGTTCCGGCTCTTCTTCTTCCTTCAGCGACATTGCTGTGAATGCAGAAAGCCGTTCCGTTAATGTACGAAGCAAGCCGACCACAGCCAGCTCTGTTGTAGGCAAGATGCCCCTGTACTCTGCCGCTGTTATCAAAGGAACAGTGGACGGCGAAGGCGGAAAGTGGTATTCCATTGTATCCGGCTCCGTAACCGGCTATATCAAGGCTGTATACTTTAAAACCGGCGCCGATGCACTGGCAGTTGCAAAAGCACATGGAACATCTGTTGCAAAAGTAACAAGCAATGTAAGTCTTCGGTTAAGAAGCGAACCCAACACAACCAGTACAATTCTTGGAAAATCTGCTCCGGGAACTTATGTCACTGTAAAGGCACAAGATGTGAACGGTACTGATTTTTCCAAAGTATCTGTCCAGATCGGTGATGCTTCCAAAACCGGCTACATGTCAGAAGACTATCTGAAATATTATCTGCAGCTGAACAGCGCTTCAGCTGTTTCTACGGGGAATTCCGGAAACACTTCCTCTTCAGGCAGCAGTTCCTCTTCTTCCTCAGGTTCTTCTTCAGGATCCTCTTCTGCAAAACCTGCATCAGACAGTTCTCTGGGTTCCAAAATTGTTACAAAAGCCAAAAGCTATGTTGGAAAGCTGAAATACGTTTACGGCGGCACCAGCCTCACTTCCGGTGCCGACTGTTCCGGTTTTGTCAAGGCAATCTACAATTACTACGGTGTTTCTGTTCCCAGAAGAAGTGTGGATCAGGCTGTCGGCGGAAGAACCATTTCCAAATCCAGTCTGAAACCCGGCGATCTGGTATTCTATAAAAACGGCGGCAGCACAATCTGTCATGTGGGCATCTACATCGGCAACAATCAGATTGTACATGAAGCCAATTCCAGAAAGGGATGTATCATTTCCAACATAAACTATGATACACCTGCCAAGTATGTTACATATCTTCACTAAAAGAAGTTTTACATCGTATTGCTTTTGAAATATATACAGTGACGGCTGTTTTTTCGCCTCCTGTATCAAAGGATATCAAAAGGGGTATCGCCCGGTGCGATACCCCTTTTTCATTACTCTTCACTCCTGCCGATTTTAAACAGGATTGTCTCTCCTGTTATCGGCCGAACAAATCGTTCGATCAGGTAAATCATACACGTTATAGTCATACAGCTCGCCAGTGTTACCATGAAAAGCGCCGAAAGTTCCTCATACATGAAATCAAGTACACCGGTTTCTGTGGCAAATATGGCCATCAGATTCGATGCAACATGGATTGCCACCGGAGCCATCATGGAACCGTAGCGTTCCCTAGCATAACAGAGAAGCATACCCATTACAAATGCATAGATGCCCTGAACCATATTGCCGTGAAGCATGGCGAAAATCAGAGATGCCCATACCATGCTGATTGCAGACGGCGATATTTCCTTAAATCTTCTGTAAACCAGACCCCGGAACAAGAACTCCTCCGCCATCGGAGAAATCAATCCAACTCCGATGATCTCCGGAATCAGTCCTGCACTGTAAAGAGCCGATGCAGCCGCAGTGTAGGATTCGGAAGAGCTGTTGATACCGGTCATATAGATCATATTGGAACCGGCGATACAGCTTGCTGCCCCAAGTAAAATCAGAAATCCGTAAAATGCAGCAGGTACTGCCGGAACAGGATTCTCTTCTCCCTGTAATAGATAACGCCTGCTGTCTTTCCCGTACATCCAGATGAAAATCGGAAGCATCACTGCATAGGAAAAGATCAATATTGCAAAATTCAGCATTTCCTGATTCTCCAAAGTCATGGTCAGCAATTTCTCCATCAGTTCATCTGCTGTCAGTCCTTCCATACTGATAATGCCGGACTGCATATAGTAAACCATCATGACAAGAAATGACATGACATTCTGTACAATCAGATAAATCAGCAGAGGTGTCATACACCGCCACACACTGCCCCTCTTATATGTAAAAACCTTTTTTTCTTCCATATAGCCTTTTCATACCTTCTTTCTGTTATGCTCTGTTATGATAATCCTTTTCAATGGAAAAACTCTTCTGGAAATAATCTTTTCCGAAAAAAATCTTTTCTGCCGGATTTTCCGTATCTGCAATCGGGTGACTGTCTGACAACAATGCTTTCATCCGCATACAACATGAAAAGGGAATTGACAATGATGTCAATTCCCTTATTTTAAGCTGATATACTATATTCGTCAAGTGGTGAAAGCCGATAATCAGCCAATTGCAGCAATATCCACCGGTGTCAGACTGCTCTGGACATTTTCCATGGCAGTCGCAAGGGCATTGGCTGTATCCATGGATGTCAGCACATTCACGCCGGTTTCGATGGCATTCCGACGGATAATAAATCCATCATTGCTCTTCTCACCTCTGCTGGGTGTATCGATGACCAGATCAATGTGATGATCCAGAATCAGATCCAGAATATTGGGGGATTCCTGTTCCACTTTATTAATCGGAATGGCAAAGACGCCATTCTTATTAAGCACTCTGGATGTTTTTCCGGTGGCAAAAATGGTATAACCCAGTTTTTTAAACCGTTTTCCCACTTCAACTGCCTCCATTTTATCCGAATCCTTCACCGTAATAACCATCTGCTTGGTCTTGGGCAGATCATAGCCTGCACCGATAAAGGCTTTATACAGGGCCTCATGGAAGTTCCGGGCAATACCCAGCACTTCGCCGGTGGATTTCATTTCCGGTCCCAGACCGATATCGGCTCCTCTCAGCTTTTCAAAGGAAAAGACGGGCATTTTGATTGCAATGTAGTCAGCATTGGGCTGCAGACCGGGCTCATATCCCAGTTCGCGGATGGTTTTGCCCATGATTACCTGTGCTGCCAGTTTGACAATGGGGATGCCGGTCACTTTGCTGATATAGGGAATGGTACGGCTGGAACGGGGATTCACTTCAATTACAAAAAGTTCATCATGGTATACAATAAACTGAATATTAATCAGGCCTTTTACATGGAGAGCTCTTGCCAGCGCTCTGGTATATCTGGTGATCAGCTTCAGCATCCGTTCATCCAGATTCTGCGGCGGATAAACGGAAATACTGTCACCGGAGTGTACACCTGCCCGCTCCACATGTTCCATGATACCGGGAATCAGAATATCTTCTCCATCACAGACTGCATCCACTTCCACTTCACGGCCCATCAGATATTTGTCAATCAGAATCGGATGTTTCTGTCTGGTACGATTGATAACCGCCATAAATTTGCGGATATCCTCATCACAGATGGCAATCTGCATGCCTGCTCCTCCCAGTACGTAAGAAGGGCGCACCAGAACCGGATATCCCAGGCGGTTTGCCACTTCAATAGCATCCTCACAGGTAAATACGGTATCACCTGCAGCTCTGGGAATACAGGTTTCTTCCAGAATCGCATCAAAACGCTCTCTGTCTTCCGCCGCATCCACATCATCGGCAGAGGTACCGAAAATCGGAACACCCATTTTCATCAGATCTTCTGTCAGTTTGATGGCCGTCTGTCCTCCAAACTGAACCACTGCTCCATCCGGTTTTTCCAGGCGGACAATACTTTCCACATCTTCTGCAGTCAATGGTTCAAAATACAGTTTATCAGCAATATCAAAATCCGTAGATACAGTTTCCGGATTGTTGTTCACAATGATGGTTTCATACCCCATCTCACGGAATGCCCAGACACTATGCACAGAACAGAAGTCAAATTCAATTCCCTGTCCGATACGGATGGGACCGGAGCCCAGAACCAGAATTTTTTTCCGTCCGTCAGAGCTGCCGTCTGCTTCATTTTCACCATCGTAACAGGAATAATAATACGGTGTCTCCGCATCAAATTCTGCCGCACAGGTATCAACCATTTTATAAGAAGCAATGATACCATTCGCATAACGAAGCTGTTTCACCTCTTCACCGGATTTTCCTGTCAGCTTTGCGATAACCCGATCCGGATACTCCAGACGCTTTGCTTCTTTCAGAAGGGCAGGTGTCAGTTCCTCTTCTTTCAGTCGTTTCTCCATCTGAACCAGCTTGTTGATTTTATCAATAAACCAGATGTCGATTCTGGTAATCTCATGGATCAGTTCATAAGAAAAACCTCTTCTCAATGCTTCTGCAATACAGAAGATCCGTCTGTCATCCACACGATACAGTTTCTTTTTCAGTTCCTCCCTGTCCATTGCAGCAAATTCCGGATATTCCAGATCGTAAATATGCTGTTCCAGAGAACGGAGGGCTTTCATCAGAGCGCCTTCAAAATTTGTACAGATGGACATAACCTCACCGGTGGCCTTCATCTGT
>JALETI010000030.1 GCA_022781515.1 Lachnospiraceae bacterium | reverse complement strand
ATGGCCAGCCATGTCACTACACATGCACGTCAGGTCATCATGGGACTTGGAAAAAGCAACGTATGGCGACATATTTTTGCAGATATATTCCATAAATTTACTGCTGTAACAGAATAGAAAAACAAGGCTGTCATACAGCTTTATTTTCTGCACCCATTTTTAGAAAAAACGTGTTGAAAACAATCATATATTCTGTGAAAACCCATAGGAACTTCATGAGTTTCAATCAACACCAGTCTGTTTACGCAGGCTGGTTATAAAAAATATGAGTTTCACGGATTCAGGAGATATACTAAAATTGTTAAAGAAAGTGGAATATCTGAAGTGAAACCGCAGATATGTCGTTATGATGATGGGGCGGACATATTTGCTGAAGCATCCATTCAGGCACTGATGGTCACTTATACGCCAGATGAAATCGAGGGTTGGTTCAACGGGGCAAGTAGAGCAGTGAAAACAGTTGACCGCTATGTTTCTATAGTGGGAAACGACACGAATGGTAAAGTAATAGACTGCCGTCCTCTGATAGGATGGTTCGATATATATGCTAATTACATTTATATCGAAAATATAGATGCGATTCAATTTTATAATGGCTACATCTTTGATCGTGGTGTGAAGATCCATAGTCATGAGAGTGGATATACAGAGGTAGAGTATTTGGGTTTGTTTACGGAATATACTGCTGAGAGTTACAGTGGTACGCTATTATACTTTGCAACTCCAACTAAAATACAATATCTGGGTGCGTTAACTGGCAATATTTATGAAGAAGAATTAATTGCTCCAGGCTTCTATTATATTCTGGCAAGTGATGATGGAACCAGTCTTTCCAAATTGGCGGAAAACCCAGACGATTACAAAGTTAAACCTGAAGATTTAAAAAACTATTCCGTTTATATCAATGCGGATGGAAGTCTCAGCAATGCCTATGTTGATACCGGTCTGTTTGATAACAACTCTGTCGGTCTCGGCGGATTCTCAGGAGGTAGCGTGAAATGATGAAACTGTTACCGAAGAAAAGCAAAAAGGGTATCACTCTGGTGGAATCGGTTATCGCAGTCGTTGTACTGGCGATGTTCGCCACCGGTGTTCTGACTCTGCTCACATCAGGTGGTGTGAAGATTCAGGAAATCTCCAATCAATCAGCCACATACGCTGAAGCGACGCAAAAGCTGGACTGGGCGATTTCTGCGATTTCCAATGGTGCTTATATCAGCAAAGATGAAAGTACAGATAGTGTCTCACTCAAAATCACAGGTGATGATGGTCTGAATAAAGAGCTTGATGCTGAGGTGACTGCAACCGTTTCGTTGTATAAAACAGGTGAACCGGAAACGTCAGACAATGTCCGTGGCTGGTATCTCACACTTAAATATGGAGGAGTTACGGTAAAAGGGTTCGCGTCAAATTCTGAGGGGGTCTTTGATTCATGATGAAAAAAACAAAAAAAGGTATTACACTGGTGGAACTGGTAATCTGCTGTGCCATCCTTATCCTTCTGGGGGGTGCCTGTACAGCCGTACTTGTTTCCGGTCAGACAGTTTTCAATACCAGTTCGAAAACCGCCAACGCACAGTTGGATGCGGATGTTTTACAGAATTATCTGATGAATCTGCTTCCTTCGTCCAAAAACATTGATCAGATCAGTCTTGCCGAAGCAAAGGCTTTGAGTGACGGAAACAGCATCTTTCTTGATAAGAATAATGATGGTCCCTTTACCTTGAACATGGATGGAAAAAATACTACGATCAATTCCATTTCTGAATTACAGTATTCCATTACATGTGCCGGTGCTGCCGATTCATCCACAGCACGTGCGCAGTTTGTATATACTGTCACATTAAAGGATGGGTCTACATTTGATGGAGGGTTCATTCTTGCCAACCTGAAATACAGTGAGGTTGCCATTACACCATTACCTGATGACGGTTTATACAGCATCAGTGAGTATCCGCTCAGTTTCGATGTTCCGGAATCCGGAACCTGATCATATAAGCAATCCGGTGGGGGAATCGTAACAGCACTGTCATTTTAATAAGGATAATTTTAAAACCCCTTGTTTTTCTGATTTAGGCTGAATATAAAAATGTGATTCAGTCAATCAGGAAAACAAGGGGTGATTTTTGTTTATGGCCATGCGTTTTACCGCACAACAAAAAAACACTGCCCTCGTCATTTCGACAAAAACAGTGCTCTCAGTGCGCGATCAGGGGCTCGAACCCTGGACACCCTGATTAAGAGTCAGGTGCTCTACCAACTGAGCTAATCGCGCGTCCATATAAAATTGAGTTGAAACTCAGTGCGCGATCAGGGGCTCGAACCCTGGACACCCTGATTAAGAGTCAGGTGCTCTACCAACTGAGCTAATCGCGCATTCGTTGTTGCTGTCTTGCAACATGTAGTATAATATCACATTTTGAGAAAAAGTCAATAGTTTTTTTAAAAATTATTAAAATCCTGCAAATTTTTCTGTTCCGGCTTGCAGGCTCTGATTTCGGTGTTTATAATGATATAAGGACAAAAGGTCATGTATTCAAGTTGGCATCCCCTAAAACGCTTATCTGAAAATCCATGACTAAATGTGCATACGAAATGGTTATGCTGTATAATGATTTTATTACAAACTAATCTGCATAGAAGAAAATATAAGGAGGCCGCATGAGTCTGAATATGGAAAAAGACAATCAGAGAACGGAAAAGCATGAGGAAAAGCATGAGGAAAAACAGGGAGAGAAGCAGGAAGCTTCGCAGAAAAGTCTGAAAAAGGAAGAATCTAAAAACAGCAATACATTTACGTTTAACAGCAAGTATTATACGATCAGCATCTATACCATTATAACGGTTCTGGCCTGTTCGCTGATTATTCGAAGTATCTTTATGTGGGAGGCCACCAGAGCTTCGATCACGGGAGTGATCAGATGGTGTTATCCATATCTGCTGGGGTTTTTTATTGCAGCCATGCTGTATCCCATGACTGTATTTTTTGAAAAAAATCTGTTTGACCGACTTCCTGATCCACTGCGGGAGAAAAAGCGTGGATTGTCTATTGCCGTATCCTATCTGTTGTTTATCGGCATTATTGTCATGCTGCTGCTGGTTATTATTCCCCATGTGTGGGACAGTTTAAAAGATATGGCTTCTGCTCTGCCCATATGGTACAGACAGTTCAGCCGGATGGCACTTGATCTGAATGAGAAACTTCCGGATATCAATTTAAGTGGTCTGGTTGCATGGGTTCAGGATTTTGGAAATAAATTCCTGAGAAATTTCAGTCTGGAGAAACGGATTCAGGAGATTCTGATGACCGTAGTATCTACTTCATTTTCGGTGGTAACGGTATTTCTGGATCTGTTTATCACATTGATTATGTCTTTGTATGTGCTGATTGATCTGCCGCGGATTCAGCAGGCGACAGTAAAAGTTCTTTCTGCCTTCAATCCGAAGGAAAGAACGGAGAAAATTATCCGCATATCAGGGGAGTGTTATCTTATTTTTTCCAGATACGTTTCAGGGAAACTGCTGGATTCCATAATTATCGGTGTGATCTGTTTTGTGGCAATGAATCTGCTTCAGCTTCCCTATGCACTGGTGATCAGTGCCGTGGTGGGAATTACCAATATGATTCCGTATTTCGGTCCCTTTATCGGTGCCGTACCCGGTGCTATGATTCTCCTGATGGTATCGCCGGTTAAAATGCTGATCTATGTGGTTCTGATTCTGGTACTGCAGCAGTTTGACGGTCTGTATCTGGGACCGAAGATTCTGGGGGATTCCACCGGCCTTCGCCCTGCATGGATTATTTTCTCTGTGGCAGCAGGCGGAGCGGTTGCAGGGGTGATGGGTATGTTCATCGGTGTACCGGTGGTGGCTGTAATCGGACACCTGATCAACATTTTCCTGGATTGGAAACTGAAACGGAAGGAAGGCTGATCAGCCTCCACCTGTCAGTTTCTGCAGGGCACAGGCAGCCAGCCATAACCGGTTATAACAGCACTGAAGTTTGTTGTAAAGAGTCGGACATCTGGAAAGCAGGGCATACAGGCAGCGGAAAAGGGAAAAACGGCAGCATCGCATAAGCTCACCCTCTGATCTGAAATGCAGAACCCATTTTCATTCCTTCGCCTTGCATATGAAGAAATCATACTGTGTGATATAGCCAGATATTTATTATTCGATGTACAAGATGGAATAAAAAAGGTTTCTGATATAGTATATGCAGAAACCTTTTTTCTGTGGCAGAATCATTTTTTTCAAAAAATTGCCGGCTTTAAAATCATTTTATGAATGGGTGTGCCCATGGAAGAAAAACGTTCTTCATATTCAGTCATGATATTTCCTTCATTCATGGCGGTATCATGATGCAGATCATGGGTAAATGCAGTCAGTTCCCATTCTTTTACGGTTTCTGCCGTTTCCAGTGAAAACTGAAACAGATCGGTATTGTCTGTTTTGAATTCCAGGGAGCCGTCCGGGCGGATGATTTTGAGATACCGTTCCAGAAACTGGGCAGAGGTCAGCCGTCTTTTGGCATGCCTGTCCTTGGGCCAGGGATCGGAGAAGTTCAGATATATTTTTGAAATTTCTCCGGGGGCAAAAATTTTGCAGATATCCTCTGCATCCATACGGATGAAGCACAGATTGGGAAGCTGCAGTTCTTCCTGCTTTTCCAGACCACGGATCAGGACACTGGAATATTTTTCGATACCGATGAAATTAATTTCCGGGTATTTCATGGCAAGCTCAGTGATAAAACGACCTTTCCCCATGCCGATTTCGATATGGATGGGATTCTGGTTGTTAAAACGCCGGCTCCATAAGCCTTTCATATCTTCCGGAGTTTCGTAGCAGAATGTGCTTTCTGCAATAGCTTCTCTGGCTCCGGGTACATTTCTTAATCTCATACATTATAACCATATACGGAATGAATCCGTCCTTTCTTTTTGGATGCATGCTTTCGGAAGCATGTATGGTTCAGTATATCAGAAAGGTTGGAACTATTCAGCAGATATTCGTAATTTTCTTCGTAAAGCTCAGAAAATTTATAATAATTTAATTCTTTTTTTCTGAAATCTGTTGTATGATAAGGGCAAAATGAGTATACTGAATTATTAAATTCCAATACTGTTCAGCAGATAATTGTGTATGTAACCTGACTGCTTTTCAACGATTAAACAGGATTCCCACTTCAGACAACATTGATGTTAAGTGGTGGGTGAAAAAACAATTTGTAATGAAAGAAACTATAATGAAGGAATCCCGGAGATGAATTATATGAATTTTTTAACAGCTGATTCCGGAAAGACCGGAATATTTGATTTTATAAAGAGAACAGCTGCATTTTGCTGTATTTTGAGTATGATGCTCTTTCTGTTTGCACCATCTGTAACTGCTTCAGCCACAGAGGGATCGGAAGCTTCTGAAGTGAAGATTGGAGAAGCTACCTCTGCATCCAATTATATCACTTCGGAGAAGTGGCCTGCGGGTCCTGCGGTGGAGGCACAGGGAGCGGTGCTGATGGAGGCGGATACCGGCACGGTTCTGTATGCCAGAAATCCGGATACCTGCCTGTATCCTGCCAGCATTACCAAAATTATGACCGGACTGCTTGCCCTTGAACAGTGTAAACTGAGTGACCGGATGGTATTTACCGGGGAGGCGCTGAAAAGTCTTCCCCACAATTATGTGGCAATTCAGGCATCCGACGGCGAGGAAATGTCGGTGGAGGACTGTATGAATGCATTGCTTTTGTACTCAGCCAATGATGCGGCCAACGGTCTGGCAGTTCATATGGCAGGAAGCATTGAAGCATTTGCGAAGCAGATGAATGAAAGAGCGAAGGCGGCAGGGGCAAAAAATACACATTTTAATAATCCCAGCGGGCTTTTCGAGAAAAATCATTATACAACACCGTACGATATGTGCATGATCATGAGGGAGTGTGTGAAGTTCGAAGATTTTCGCAGAATAGCAGGGGCCCGTGTGTACACCATGGCCCCCACCAATCGTTGTCAGACGGAGCGGGTTTTCTATTCCAAGCATGATATGGTCTTTCCGAGATCCAGGGAGTATTATGAGTATTATGTCTGTGGAAAAACCGGTTATACGGATGAATCCCGCAATACGCTGATTACCATGGCGGAAAAGGACGGGATGCGCCTGATCTGCTGTGTTATGGGCTGCGGCAAGGGAATTCAATATAAGGATACCAGAGCTCTTTTTGATTATGGGTTCAGCCAGTTTACAGCCACAGATGTATCCGGAAGTGACAAGCGGTTTACATTGAAGGATGTGGGCATTTTTGCATCCGATGACATGGGAAGCAACTGTATTAATATTACAATGGAAGGAACCAACAGGGTGGTTCTGCCTGTGGGAACCGGTCTGGAATCACTGGAAACCAGACTGACATATCTGGATGAAAATGATGCAGATACTTTCGATGGATGCTTTGCCGAGGTACAGTATCTGTATGAAGGGACTCAGGTGGGATTTGCAAAACTGAGGATTGAAAAGGGAACTTCTGAAAGTGAATTTGAGTTTGTCTCTTCCTCTGAAAAGCAGGAAGAAATATCCGCTGAACCGGACACAGCGGGAGCATCCGAAGAAATATGGTACAGAACCAGGCAGATTGATATCCGGATTCTTGTGGGAGCAGCAGTAATCCTTCTGCTGGTATTTGGATTTGTTTTCTGGAAGATTTACAGGAAAAAAAATCGTGGGATCCGATTTAATAAAAAAAGAAGGTGGAGAAGATAAGATGCAGAAAAAGAGTGAATACAGAAATATGGTTCTGACATGGATGGCAGGGCTGTTTGTCCTGTGGATTACGATCCATTACTGGGACAGGGCATTGCGGGTTCTTCAGACGGCATTAAAAGCGGCCTCCCCTTTGCTGATTGGTCTTGTGATTGCATATATTGTGAACATTATCATGTCATTCTGGGAAAAACGTGTTTTTGCACGTCTGGAAAACCCGTGGATTCAGAAATGCAGTCGTATTTTCAGTATGATTTTGTCCTTCCTGTGTATCATTGGAGGAATTTCCTTATTGACCGGAACTATTTTTCCGGAATTGTGGAAGTGTCTGGATCTGCTCGTGACCCAGATACCGGATGTGATAAAGCGTTTTCAGCCCTATCTGGAGGACTGGATTTCTCTGGATCTTCTGAAATATCGGGATATTGATATCGAAAAGGTTATTCAGAGCGGAGCAAACTGGATTCTGTCCGGTGCAGGCTGGACTCTGAACAGCATTGTGAGCGGTGTCGGTACGGTAGTTTCCAGTGTTGCAACGTTTCTGATTGCATTGATCTTCAGTATTTATCTGCTTCTCGGGAAAGAAAAGCTGGTGAAGCAGCTGAATGAGCTTATGGATGTTTATCTGCCGGAGAAACTGGTTTCCCGCCTGCGTTATGTGGGAAAAATTGCAGATAATTCCTTCCATCGCTACATTGTAGGACAGTGTACTGAAGCGGTGGTACTGGGAACCTTATGTATGCTTGGTATGCTGCTGCTGCGCTTCCCCTATGCGGTTATGATTGGATGCGTGGTTGGAGTAACAGCTCTGATTCCTTTTGTGGGTGCTTACATCGGAGCAGCTGTGGGAGCGTTGATGATTCTGACGGAATCGCCCATTCAGGCGGCAGGATTTCTGATCTATCTGGTCATTCTGCAGCAGATGGAAAACAATCTGATTTATCCCCGCGTTGTGGGATCTTCCATTGGTCTGCCGGGAATCTGGGTGCTAGCA
>JALETI010000061.1 GCA_022781515.1 Lachnospiraceae bacterium | reverse complement strand
GAGATATCAATGCAGCAAGAAATATATTAGCCGAGGGATTAAGGCAGATCGCATAAAGAAATCCACATAGGGCAGGAACTGCCCGAATCAACGCCTGTGGAGATAGTAGGTTACGAGGTCGATGAAGCAGGAAGCCCATTGGCTCTAGACAATGGGTAGTTCACTGTAAGAAGTAATTTCTTCCGGAGACATTTCCTCACAGGGACAGGATACCTCATTGGCCCACATGGTATCGCAATAGCTGCATCGGAGATTGCATCCCTTAACGACAGGATGGTACAAACGAATTGTCGTGTCCTTTGGGACAAACATATACAGTATACGGAAAACAGAAAAAAGTCATGTATGAGATTTGGCGTCGGATTCAGTCGGATTCGAAATGATCTTCCTCTATTGATTTTTATACCATAAAAATGTTAGAATAGCCTTTCGAAAGAGATCACCGATTTCCATTGTGCAGAGAGCAAAGCTGAGATCAGACAGTACATTATATGCTTTGTGAGACAGCCGGAAATGGGAATATGAAACAGAAATGGGAGATGAAAATGAAGATCAGACCAATGACTCAGGCAGATCAACCGGAAGTTCAGGCCATGATGCGGGTGTTTTTTGATTCACCGGCTGTGCTTTATGCGGCACCGGATGAAATCCTTTCACGAACTATTCAGGATGCAGTGGGAGACTGTCCTTTTATCGAAGGATATGTATTTGACGACCATGGAACTCTGTGCGGATATGCGATGGTTGCCAAAGGTTATACAACCGAGTATGGAGGTATCTGCATTTGGATTGAAGATCTGTTTATCAGAGAGGCATATCGTCATCAGGGACTGGGCAGAGAATTTTTCCATTTTCTTCATGAAAAATATGATGGAATTGCCGTTCGTTACAAGATGGAAGTGGAAGATGAAAACCGAAATGCGGTGGAGGCTTATAAAAAATGCGGATATCAGATGCTTGCCTATGATCTGATGTCAAGAGAGGTGGAAAAAAGATAGCCATGGACAGCATGTATCACTTTCGTATTGCAGAAATGAAAGATGCAGAAACTGTTCACCAGATCATGCAGAGGGTTCACGATCTTCTGGAAGATCCCTCTTTGTATGTGTGTGATGACCTTCCTTATGTGAAAGAACAGATTGCAGGAAAGGGGTTCGTTGTAATTGCGGAAGATGAACAGAACCGGCCTGCAGGTATTTTTCTGTTTCAATATCCGGGGAATGGGCCGGAAAATCTGGGAAGGGATATCGGACTGCCGGAAACCGAATGGGAACATGTGGTGCATCTGGATTCGGCGGCTGTTCTGCCGGAACATAGGGGACAGAATCTGCAGTACCGGATGCTGCGGCAGGGAGAAGAATTGATTGACAAAACCAGATACCATCATTTTCTTGCCACCGTATCGCCGGACAATCCGGCCAGTTTCCGAACACTGGAAAAGGCAGGTTATTCTCTGATGGTGACAAAGGAAAAATACGGTGGAAAAATGCGCCGGATTTACTATAAGAAAATGGATACGCCTTACCGGGGCTTTTGAGGCTGGCTCTGAACATTGACAGTATGATATGGATTCCGGTTGATTTTATATGATTTACCGCTATAATGGTTAATAGTATGACCGGATTTTAGTGATTGGAAACGAGAATAGATCCGGTAATTTTTTCTGGAGGATATCATATGCAGTATAAAATTGAAGGGGATACATTACCCGTTGTAATCTGTACACTGGCAGCCGGTGAAACCATGATCACAGAAAGAGGAAGCATGAGCTGGATGTCACCCAACATGAAGATGGAGACCACATCCAATGGCGGAATCGGCAAAGTATTCGGCCGTATGTTTTCCGGAGAAGCTCTGTTCCAGAACCGTTATACAGCCATGGGAGGCGAAGGACTGATTGCCTTTGCATCCAGTTTTCCCGGATCCATCCGGGCATTTCAGATTGTTCCCGGCAGAGAACTGATTGTACAGAAAGGTGCCTTCCTTGCCAGTGAAACAGGGGTCAGCCTGTCTGTATATTTTCAGAAGAGAATGAGTGCAGGGTTCTTCGGCGGAGAGGGCTTCATCATGCAGAAACTTTCCGGAAATGGAATAGTATTTACTGAATTTGACGGCCATGTGGTAGAGTATGATCTCCGTGACGGTCAGTCCATTATCGTGGATACCGGTTATCTGGCAGCCATGGATGCCACCTGTTCCATGGAAATTCAGTCGGTTCCCGGCATTAAGAATGCATTATTCGGCGGTGAAGGACTGTTTAATACACGGATTACCGGTCCTGGTCATGTCTATCTGCAGACCATGCCCATCAGCAATATGGCAGGTGCCATTGCATCCGTACTTCCCACCAATAACGGATGATATTTGATATAGATGATTACTGACACAGATAATATTCGATACAGATGATGATCGGCAAAGATGATTTTCGATACGAATCATTTCAGATGAGAGGAAAACTTTTTATACAGGAGAACTTTTTAAATGAAAAAAGGTGAACTATTCAGATGGATTGGAGCGGCTCTGTTTGTAGCCCTCGGTCTTCTTTATATTATTAATAATCATCTGCTCCTTGCGGGCGTGCTGATGATTTCCACAGGCGTAACCATTGCACCGGTGTTCTGGAAGGTGGTTGTAAAGGATCAGCCGGGTGTGGTACAGCTGGCAGTTCCTTTGATCTTTCTGGCATTATTCGGGTTGCTTAAACCGGTTTGATAGAAAAAAGCTGAGGTCGAATGAACCATGCCCTTCCGTTCAGAGGGCAGGTCCAGAAAGACACTCAGCTTTTTTCATGCATCAGGAGATTGGATGCAGTTTTCCTCCCTTTTTTGTAATATTTTGTTATTTTTTTGTGTAGAATTTTATCAATTTTTCCTGTATAATATAAAACCAGATATTGATATCTCACAAATAGTTTTCCATCCAGGTATCAGGTTGGTTATGAGAACTATAAATTAAAAAAGGAGAACAGAACATGAAAAAACTTTTGAGCATGTTGCTTGCACTTACTCTTTGTGCAGGTATGTTGGCAGGCTGTAGCGGATCTAAGAACAATACGAGCAGTTCTTCTGATACATCCGGCGAAAGCAAAGGCTCAGTGATCAAAGTCGGTGTGAGCTCAGATATCACATCACTTGATCCTCAGAACCACAATGACACCACATCTGCTTATATGACCAGACATATTTACAGCAATCTGGTTACACTGAATGATGACAATGAATTTGTCGGTGACCTTGCTGAAAGCTGGGAATATGTAGATGATGTAACTGTTAACTTTACATTAAAAGAAGGTGTTAAGTTCCATAACGGTGATGTTCTTACATCTGAAGATGTTAAGTACACACTGGAAAGACTTGCTACTTCTTCAAAAGTTGGTCACCTGACCAAAATGATCGAAAGCATCGAAGTTGTAGATGACACCCATTTTACAATTCATATGAACACACCTTCCAACGCTCTTGTTTCTTCTCTCTTCCACAGTGGAGCAGGTATTTTAAATAAAGCCCATTGTGAAGCATTAGAAGCAGCCGGCAAAGAAGTGGCAAGTGAACCAATGGGAACAGGTCCTTATAAATTTGTAAGCTGGACACCCGGTACCAATTGTGTACTGGAAAAATTTGATGATTACTTTGACGAATCACGCAAAGCTCAGAATGATGGAATAGAAATGAAAATCTATCTGGAAGATTCTGCAAGAACGATCGCGCTTGAAACTGGAGAAATCGACATTATGTTGAAGGTTCCTTCTACTGATGCTCAGAAAATCCGTGACAACGCTAATCTTGAACTGAGCCAGGTACCTTCCACATGGATTGAATACATGGGATTCAATACATCAAAGGCTCCATTTGATAACAAGTTAGTTCGTCAGGCCATTAACTATGCGGTTGATAAGGCATCCGTAGTTGCTGTTGCTACAGAAAATGAAGGCAAACCGTTTGACAACTATATCGGTTCTGCAGCAATTGGTTATTATGATGTTGTTACAAAATATGATTATAATCTGGAAAAAGCAAAAGAACTTCTGAAAGAAGCCGGATATGAAAACGGATTAGAGTTCACAGCTATTCTTGCTTCCGATACCCGTTCCAAGAGTGCTACGGTTATTCAGGCAACTCTTGCTGAAATTGGTGTAACAATGAAAATTGAACAGATGGAAGCTTCTACATTCTATGAAGAATGCGGTAATGGCACACAGCAGGCATATTTCGCAGGATGGATTGCGAACGCAGAACCGGATAATACATACCGTGCATTATGGACAACAGAAGGCGGTAACAATTACTCTCATTACGCTAACGATAAAGTGTTAGAACTTGTAAATATAGCTTCCACATCACGTGATAAGGCTGAAGTAGATGCAAGCTACGAGGAAGTTCTTAAGATCATTTCTGATGATGCTATCTGGGCTCCTCTCTATACTTTGGATAATCAGATTGCATACAACAAAGACCTTAAGGGTGTTCATAACTCACCGATTGGAATGCATAATTTATATGCACTTCACTATTAAAATGTGACACTTGTATTTTAGTATCCTGATACCTAAAAGTATGGCCTGTCTGGAGTAAGACAGGCCATACACCTATTTGAGGCAGAAAGCTGGCAACAACAAAAATTATAAAGCAAAGGAGTTACTGATATGTACAAATACATAGCAAAACGTCTCCTGATGCTGATCCCTGTCATTATTGGTGTTTCTTTCCTGGTATTCTTTATTATGGCTATGGCTCCTGGCGATACTGCCAAAGCTATTCTCGGTGAAGACGCTCCGGTGGAATCATTAGAGGCACTGCGTGAAGAACTTGGACTTAACGATCCCATTCCAGTTCGTTATGTAAATTATATGAAGGGTATGCTTCGAGGAGATTTAGGAAAATCATACAAATCCGGACGTCCTGTATTCAACGAAATCATGGAACGTTTTCCGGCTACACTTGAACTTTCATTCTGGGGTATGGTCTTTGCCATTGTACTATCCATACCGATAGGTATTATATCGGCCACCCGACAATACTCATTAACAGATAGTGTCAGTATGATATTTGCCCTGCTGGGTGTTGCAACACCAAACTTCTGGCTTGGACTTATGTTGATCATTGTTTTCTCATTGCATCTTGGATGGCTTCCGTCCGGCGGCAACACAGATGGGTTTGCTTCTTTGATACTTCCGGTCATCACTTTGGGAACTGGATGTATGGCCAATATTACCCGTACGACCCGTTCTTCTATGCTTGAAGTCATTCGGCAGGACTATATCCGTACTGCCAAGGCAAAAGGTGTGAGTAAAAATAAAGTCATTAATAAACATGCTTTAAAAAATGCTTTAATTCCTGTTGTTACCGTTATCGGCCTTCAGTTCGGTTCACTTCTCGGTGGTGCCGTACTTACCGAATCTGTATTTTCCTGGCCGGGTATCGGTACATATCTGGTAAACAGTATCAAAGCAAAAGACACAAATGCCGTACTTGGCTGTGTGATTATCTTCTCCATCTGTTTTAGTATTGTAAACCTTATAGTCGATATTCTTTATGCATACATTGATCCACGTATCAAATCGAAATATGAATAAGGAGGTGACCACATGAGTACAAATCAGCCCAAAAAGCGAAGCCAGTTTGTTGAAATCTGGCAGCGTCTAAAGCGTAATAAAATGGCCATGGTCGGTCTGGCCATCCTTTTCATTCTTGTATTAGGTGCTATTTTTGCAGATGTTATCTGCGACTACGACACTATGGTTATTAAGCAGGATATTCCAAATCGTCTTCAGGGACCAAGTGCAGATCACTGGTTCGGAACGGACGAATTTGGCCGTGATATCTTCGCACGGATCATTCACGGTTCCCGCGTATCTTTGGTAGTTGGTATCATTTCTGTATCCATCGCCCTGATCCTCGGTGGTGCCTTTGGCGCATTTGCCGGATTCTACGGTGGAAAAGTAGATATGGTTATTATGCGTGTAATGGACGTATTTCTTGCTATACCGAGTATCTTACTTTCTATGACCATCGTAGCTGCTTTAGGTACCGATCTCGTATATGTAATGCTTGCTATTGGTATCTCCAGCGTTCCTAACTATGCGCGTATTGTGCGTGCAGCTGTTATGAGTGTCAAAGATCAGGAGTTCGTCGAAGCATCCAAAGCAATGGGTGCGGGCAATGCAACAATTATTTTCAAAGAAATCTTACCAAACTGTCTGGCTCCTATCATCGTACAGGCTACTCTGTCTGTTGCCGGAGCTATTTTGTCTACGGCATCATTAAGTTTCATCGGTCTTGGTGTTCAGCCGCCTGATCCTGAATGGGGTGCCATGCTCTCCAGCGGCCGTCAGTATATGCGTGATGCTCTTCACCTTACACTGTTCCCCGGTCTGGCAATTGTAATTACAATTCTTGCATTGAACTTACTTGGCGACGGTCTCCGTGACGCTCTCGATCCAAGGCTGAAACAGTAGGAGGTTGTTATGTCAGAAAATAATTTATGTTTAGATATAAAGAATCTTTCTGTGGAATTTCGTACTTCTGATGGTATTACAAAAGCCATCAATGGTGTGGATCTGCAGATTGAAAAGGGAAAAACCCTGTGTCTTGTGGGAGAAACCGGTGCTGGTAAAACCACTACCGCTCTCTCCATCCTGAATCTGATTCCAAATCCTCCTGGAGTTATTACAGATGGATCCATTATTTTAGAGGGGAAAAATATTTTCGATTATTCAGAAAAAGAATTAGAATCTATTCGCGGCAATCAGGTATCCATGATTTTCCAGGATCCAATGACATCGCTCAATCCGGTTATGACAGTCGGGGAACAGATTGCAGAAATTATCCTGCTTCACGAGGGGATTGATAAAGCTGGAGCTGCAAAAAAAGCACAGGAAATGCTTGAGATGGTAGGTATCCCGGGTAATCGTGCGGATGAATATCCGCATCAGTTCTCTGGTGGTATGAAGCAGCGTGTTATCATTGCCATGGCACTTGTCTGCAATCCCAAACTTCTCATTGCAGATGAACCTACCACTGCTCTGGATGTTACGATTCAGGCACAGGTTCTCGATCTGATGAAAAATCTGAAAGAAAAATACAACACTTCCATGTTAATGATCACTCACGATCTTGGAATTGTTGCTGAAGTCGGTGATGAAGTTAGTATCATGTATGCCGGACGTATCGTGGAACATGGTACACTGGAAGATATCTTTGAATCTACTGCTCATCCTTATACCGAAGGTTTGTTTAATTCTCTTCCAAATATTGAAAATCGTACCGCAAGATTAACACCAATCCCGGGATTGATGCCGGATCCAACAAATCTTCCAAGTGGATGTCCATTCCATCCCCGATGCAAATATGCGACAGAAGCCTGTGCAAAACGACTTCCGGTCAAGACACAATTGAGTGATACTCATTCTGTTTGCTGTCTTGCATATGAAGAGGGAACTGGTGTAAAATTAGGAGGTGACAACTAATGGGTGAAGTATTAATTGAAGTAAAAGATTTAAAGAAATATTTTCAGACACCAACCGGTGTGCTTCATGCAGTAGATGGTCTTACCTTCAAACTGGAAAAAGGTAAAACACTGGGTGTTGTAGGAGAATCCGGATGCGGGAAATCCACAACAGGACGTGCTATTCTCCGGCTTCACGAACCTACAAGCGGTGAAATTCTTTTCGAAGGAAAAGATGTAGTACATGCTTCTCCGAAGGAAATGAAACATCTTCGTACAGAAATGCAGATGATTTTTCAGGACCCCTATGCTTCACTGAATCCAAGAAAAACGGTAAGTCAGCTGATTGCAGAGCCATTAATTCTCCATAAAGTATACAAGAAAAAAGCAGATCAGGATGCCCGTATTCTGGAACTTATGAAACTGGTAGGTCTTTCTGAACGTCTGGTGAATACCTATCCTCACGAACTGGACGGAGGACGCAGACAGCGTATAGGTATTGCCCGTGCTCTTGCTATGAATCCAAAATTCATTGTATGTGACGAACCGGTATCTGCTCTTGATGTATCCATACAGGCACAGATTCTCAACCTGCTGAAAGATCTTCAGGAAGAATTGGGGCTCACTTACATGTTTATTACCCATGACCTGTCTGTCGTAAATTGTTTTTCTGATGAGATCATTGTTATGTATCTTGGACAGGTGGTAGAACATGCATCTGCCGAAGATTTGTTTGAGCATCCAATGCATCCTTATACAAAAGCTTTATTGTCCGCAATCCCGATTCCCAGCCTAAAAGGAAAAAAAGATCGTATCCTTTTAAAAGGCGAAATCACCTCTCCGATTGATCCGAAACCAGGATGTCGATTTGCTCTTCGCTGTGAATATGCACAGGAAAAATGTTTCCAGGAGGATCCTGCTCTCACCGAATATACAGATTCTCATTTCTGTGCATGCCATTTTTGCGATCAGCCGAAATAGATATATTTTATTTTTAATATAAACTGATATTTGGGAAGGTATAAATTATGAAATATCAAATTGATGAAAAATTTACAGTAGATTGTTTTGAAGAATTTGTCAAAACTCCAAGTCCTGTCAGCTACTATGTACAGGTAAATCCCATTGTAGAAAAATATGCAAAAATGTTTGGTTACGATGTGACATATGATAATAAACATACCGCATATATTACCATGGACGGCGAAAATAACTCTAAGACAGTTATGATCGGCGCTCATCTTGACACTCTTGGTTTAATCGTCCGCCGCATTGATTCCAATGGATGGATCCGCGTTCGTCAGCTTGGAGGCGTAAGCTACCAGAGCTTTGAAGGAGCTAATGTTACGGTACATACTCGTGATGGAAGGGAATACACAGGCCTCATGTGCTGTGAGTCCCATTCCGTTCATGCTTTTGATGATGCAAGAACAAAAGAACGAGATGAAAATCATATGATGATCATTCTTGATCAGCCTGTGAAATCCAAAGAGGATGTAAAAGCTCTCGGCATCATGCACGGTGATATCATTTCCATTGATCCACAGTATACACTTACTCCAAACGGATATATCAAATCCCGTTTTATTGATGATAAAGCTGCAGTTGCCTGCTGTTTCGCGGCAATCAAATATATGACAGAAAATAATCTCAAACCGAAATTCCGCACAATTTTCTCTTTCCCTCATTACGAAGAGATTGGACATGGCGGTTCCTACATTCCGGAAGAGGTTTCTGAGTATGTCTGCTGTGATATCGGATTAATTGGACCGGATAACGATGGAGATGAATACTCCGTTAGCATTGCTGCAAAGGATGCGTTCTCCAACTATGATTACGGTCTTACGACACGACTGATTGAATATGCAAAAAAGGCTGAATGCAGTTTTGCAGTAGACACCTTCTTTCACTATGGAACAGACTGCAATGCAGCAATCAAAGCCGGCTGCAATATTGCTCACGGTGCCTTCGGTATGGCTGTATATGCGAGCCACGGTGTTGAAAGAACACACGTAACCGGGCTTTCCAATACAATAAATCTTTGCCTTGCATATTTGCTTGATATTTAAAAAAATGGCTTCGGCCCATAAACGCCCCTGCCCCTCAATTGATTCTGAGGGGATCAGGGGTTTCTTTTTTTCCATGGGCGTTCTCTTTTGGGATTTTTCATCTATTGCGTAATATAGCCGGATATTTATTATCTGATGTACTAGCCAGACCCGGGAAAAGATGGTATAATAGCTGTTGTTTTTTATAACAGAAGCACTCCCGTCTCTGCAGGTGGGAGTGTGTTACTTTTAAGAATAGGGATGAGTTTATGAATTCAATTATTGCAGAAATCGAAAGCATTTTAAAACAGGCATTTGCAGAAAGCGGTTATGATGAATCCTACGGTAAGGTTACTATTTCAAACCGCCCTGATTTATGTGAATATCAGTGTAACGGAGCTCTGGCGGCTGCCAAGAGATATCATAAAGCACCTTTTATGATTGCAGATGATGTACTGGCTAAAATTCAGGACAATGCAGCATTTTCCAAAGTGGAGGTTGTAAAACCCGGTTTTATCAATATGAATCTTTCCGGAGTGTATCTGGCAGAGTATCTGATTCGTATGGCAGAAGCTGACCGTTTCGGTGCAGCAGATCTTGGTCAGGGAAAGACCATTGTGATCGATTACGGCGGACCGAATGTTGCAAAACCTCTTCATATCGGTCATCTTCGTCCTGCCATCATCGGTGAAAGCATCAAGCGTATCAAACGCTTCTGCGGATATAATATGATCGGTGATGTGCATCTGGGTGACTGGGGGTATCAGATGGGTCTGATTCTGGAATCTCTGAAGGAACAGTTCCCCAACCTGTTTGAAGCAGAAACACTGGAAGAATTGGGTATAGATGTTTCTTTACTGGAAAAGGTTTATCCCGAAGCCAGCGCAAGAGCAAAGAAAGAGCCGGAATTTGCAGAAAAAGCTCACATGGCTACCTTTAAACTGCAGAAGAAGGAAGAACCTTACTATTCTGTATGGAAAAAGATCATCGAAATTTCTGTCCGTGACCTGACGGGCAATTATAAAAAGCTGGATGTAAGTTTTGAATTGTGGAATGGGGAGAGTGACGCACAGGATTATATTCCGCCCATGGTTGAGGACCTGAAAGCAAAGGGTCTCGCTTATCTGAGTGACGGTGCTCTGGTTGTGGATGTAAAGGAAGAAACCGATAAAAAGGAAATTCCTCCCTGCCTGATTGTCAAATCCGATGGTGCATACCTGTATGCCACCACCGATCTGGCAACTCTGGTTCAGAGAGAACAGGATTACCATCCGGAACAGGTGATCTATGTGGTAGATAAACGTCAGGAAATGCATTTTACACAGGTATTCCGTACAGCTAAGAAGGCAGGTATCGTTCCTGACAGCACACAGCTTACCTTTGTCGGCTTCGGCACCATGAATGGCAAGGACGGCAAACCCTTTAAGACCAGAGACGGCGGCGTCATGCGTCTGGAAAAACTGATTGGCGACACCACCAACTCCATTTACGAAAGACTGACAGGGGTGGAATTCCCGGAAGAAGAGAAGAGGGACATCGCTTCCAAGGTCGCACTGGCAGCCATTAAATACGGTGATCTGTCCAACCAGGCCTCCAAGGATTACATCTTTGATATTGACCGTTTCTGCGAATTCGAAGGCAATACCGGTCCTTACATCCTGTACACCATGGTACGTATCAAATCCATTTTGAGAAAATGCGGTCTGGCAGACAGGGTGGAAGAACATGGCTTTAAGATGAATGCAGCAGCATCCGACAGTGAAAAAGCACTGCAGCTGGAATTAACCGCATTCCATGATATGATGGTTCAGGCATGCCAGGAGAACGCACCGCATAAAGTATGCCAGTACTTATATGAAGTATCCAATGCCTTCAACAGTTTCTATCATCATAACAACATTCTGAAAGAAGAAGATGAACAGAAGAAGCAGGGATATCTGGCACTGATCATCCTGACCTACAGAATTCTGAAACAGGGCATCGAACTGCTGGGATTTGACTGTCCGGAAAGAATGTAGGGAGAACTGGCAAATTAATAGCGATATATTTACAGCAGGCCAGCAGGCCTGCTGCTGTTACATGTGAATGAAATAAAGTAATGTAAATTAAGAAATGCATTTATACGTATAGGGAAAAATTTTGTAAAACAGTAATTTCTATATTATTAATATTATTAATTGACAGGTGAATAAATAAGTTGTAGACTAATATGAAATTATGACAAAAAACAGTTGTTAGTATAAGTTTTATCATGGAGAGGATATTATGACCGGTTAAAAGTGTATGTGAAGAATCATTTATTCATTGCCATTGTGGTCTGTTTTGCGGTGTGTGTAAAAAAATCAGAAATAATTAGAAAGAACATGCGACGGAAGAACAGATTGATGAACGTATTGCACTGGAAGAAGAATCTACTTTAATAACATCGAATATAAAAGATACGTCAGGGGATGCTGGGTATGTCGCTGATATTTTCTTATGGTGAAAACATATCAGAACGGGATATTTAAGATGGTTCCACATTAAATATGAGTTTTGAAGTGAATAAAAATCAACTGGAAAAGATGACGAATTCAGACTATATTTTTACCCGATGTTTTACATCCAAATGATAGTAAAAGAAAAATCATGTCGCGATTAATAAAGGAGAAAAATGCAGATTATAAAAAAGACCCAGAACGAGATTAGAATAAATCTGATTGAAATATTTAAAATATTGTTAAAAAAAAGTTATGTTATTGTTGTATGTGGATTAGCAGTAGGCGTTGCGTTTTATGGAGTTGCCAAAATGACTATTGAACCACAATATACTGCTAAAATTACATTATATGTAAACAATTTTTCCGGAAATGATGGGAATACATCAATTACCACTGGAGATCTTTCGGCATCGGCCAAATTGGTTGATACCTATAGTGCTATTATTACCAGTAATTCTGTAATGAACAAGGTTGTAAAACAATCTGGCGTAAAGAAAAGTAAAGAAGCTATTGCACCATGCATTACGATTTCTTCTATCAACAATACAGAAGTATTTTGTATTCTGGTACAGGATACAAATCCGGAGCAGGCCGTTCAGATTGCCAATGCAATTGCTGATATTGCACCAAAAGAGATTAAAGAAATTGTGGAGGGTAGTTCTGTCAAAGTGATTGACAGAGCAGAAATTCCGGATAGACCATCATCACCTGATTATAAAAAATATATGAAAATAGGTCTTGCACTGGGGATTTTGATCAGTTCAATAATTTTGTTTATGCTTGCTATGATGGATACGAACATAAAATCTGAAGAAGATCTTTCGGCATGGGATATTCCGATTTTAGGGGTTATTCCTGAATTTTCAGAGGAAATACGATTGGAACAGAAGGCAAATAACAGCAGAAAAGGTTGATCACATGAGTATATTTACAAATTATTTTAATGACAAAAAAAAACGTAGAAAAACAGATAAAATGGATATAGGAAAAGAAAAGTATATTTTACGGGACACCTCTCCTTTTCATGTGACAGAGGCATATAAGATGCTCCGAACAAATATTATGTTTTCCATTCCTGATGAAAAATGTAGAAAAATAATGATCTCCAGTCCTAATCAGCACGAAGGAAAAAGTATTACATCTATTAATCTTGGTATTGTATTTGCACAGAATAATGCAAAGGTATTGTTGATTGACTGTGATCTTCGACTCCCGACAATAGCAAAAAAACTGGAGATTTCTTCAGTTCCCGGATTATCCAATATGCTGATCGGCCTTTCTGAAAAAGAAGCTGTAATCCATCATCTGGAAAATGGACTGGATGTAATTCCAGCCGGTGAAATTCCTCCTAATCCTTCGGAGCTGCTTGGTTCTGCAAAAATGAAAACATTAATTCAGGGACTGGAAGAAGACTATGACTATATTATTCTGGATACGCCTCCAGTTAACGTGGTATCAGATAGTCTGAATCTCCTTTCTATGGTGTCCGGTGTTGCTCTTGTAATTCGATGCAATGTAGCAAATCAGGAAAGCGTAGATACTGCAGTAAACAAGTTGAAGTTAACAGGTGCAAAAATATTTGGATTTGTAGTTACAGGTGCGGATAGTATTCAAAAAAGATATTATAAAAAGAATGGATATGGCAAGGAATACAGTTACGGCTATGGTTATGGTTATGACAGTGCTGTACAGAAGAAAGAAACAGAAAAGAGGAAAACCTGATGGCTGTAATTGATTTTCATTCTCATATTCTTCCAGGGATGGATGACGGTAGTAAAGATGTGAACATGTCATTGAAAATGTTGGAGGAAGCAGCTGGTCAGGGTGTCGATATTATGGTTGCAACACCACATTTTTATGCAAATCAGAATACACCGGCAGAGTTTCTAAAAAGGCGGGAAAAAGCATGGCAGCAGTTAGAAAAGCAGGAATTGACAGGGCTCCCCAGAATTATGTTAGGCGCAGAGGTGCTTTTTTTTAATGGAATCGGGTATACAGAGGACATAGAGTCCTTGTGTATAGAAGGAACCAATCTTATGCTTCTGGAAATGCCATTTGCTCCTTGGTCGAAAGTTGAACTTCGCGAGGTAGAATATCTGTTGAATAGAGGAATTCTTTTATTGATTGCACATTTAGAGAGATATTTTTCGTTTCAGAAAGAAAAAAAAATGATTGCATCCTTGTTGGAATTGCCAGTCTGTGTTCAGTTGAACGCAGAGTGTCTGTTAAACTGGAGACAGAAGCAGAGTGCAATAAAAATGTTTCGCAATGGTGAAGCACAAGTTCTGGGATCTGATTGTCACAACGTTACAAACCGTGTCCCAAATCTGAAAAAAGGTCGTGATGTACTGGAAAAAAAGCTGGGAAACGATATCCTTTATGAAATAGACGATCTGGGAGCCAGAATGCTCAAATTGTAGAAATAGTGAATGATTTTGAAGAAAGTGAGTTTAGAATGCAGTTTGGAGTTATTACATTACCAAATTCAGAAAAGAAAATATTAATATATTTTGTTTTATTGATGGTTCTTACAGAAGATTTTATGATTAGCGTATTTCATATACCTTCGTTTATTCGGTATATCAATGACGGAGTTGTAATGTATCTCTTTCTTAACTGCCTATTGAATTTCTATGATTTCGTTACGCGAGTAAAGCAGACACAAACCAGTGGGATTTTAATTACTTTGTCAGTTTTTCTTCTATATGTTGTCGTGAATGTTCTGATTAACCAGGTTCCGGCTCTTTTGTTTTTATGGGCATCTAGAAATGTACTTCGATTTCCGGTATTTTTTCTCTGTTGCAGCTATTATTTGGAACGCGATGATTTTGAAAGAATTTTCAGTTTTTTATATAAATTCCAATGGTTAAATCTAGCGATATGTTTGTATCAGTATCTGATAAAAGGATATCAGGGCGATTATCTTGGCGGTATATTTGGAATTAATAAGGGATGTAATATATCGATGAATATGTTTCTGATCATTATATCTGCATACTGTGTACTGCTTTATATCGAGAGGAAACAAAGTCTCACAAAAACATTTTTTGTATTGGGCGAAGTTATTCTGATTGCAGCATTGGCAGAATTAAAAATCATTTACTTTGAATTGGCTTTACTGATTGTTCTGATGTTTGTTTTAACTTCTGAGTATAAACGAATTCTTTATTTGATGTTGATTTCATCAATTGCTCTGTTTATTGGTTTGCTGATATTAAAAGTAGTGAATCCATATCATTTTAATATTCTTACAGATATTGACATGCTTTTGAGTTATAGTTTCGAAAAAAATGGTGCATATCATTTGACGCGTTTTCGTGCGTTTTCAAATATCAACAATATATTTTTCAAAGGAAATATAATCAGGAATCTGTTTGGTTATGGATTTGGAAATTGTGAATATTCGAATTATTCATTTTTAACCAGTTCATTTTATAAGCGATTTGGCCATTACAATTACCGATGGTTTTCTCATCAAATGTTTTTCTTGGAAATAGGATATATTGGTTTTATTTTATATTGTACAATTTTAGTTTCTATCATATATTGTGCATTTAAGCAAAAAAATGCGTATTTATGGATTCGTATGTCAATAATAATGAGTGTATTGATCCTGATGAATCTGTTTTATGATTCTTCTGCCCGTGTTGAGATATCTTACCTGACATTTTTTGTACTATCGGGAGTAACAGCATGTAACAAAGGTACCTTATCAGTAAAGAAGTATGAAAACATGAGTTAGGATGTAAAAAATACAGGAGTTAGGATAACGTGAACAGAGAAAAAGAAAGAAAACAACAGTTAAATATCGCTATGCTGGGGCATAAAAGAGTTCCTTCACGAGAGGGAGGAATAGAACAGGTGGTTGGAGAACTATCCATAAGAATGGCGCAAAAAGGACATTCTGTTACCTGTTTTAATCGATCTGGCCATCATGTAAGCGGCATTGAATATGACGATGAAAAATGGAACACATCTTATCAAAATACAGAGCAGATTACAATAAAAAAAGTATTTACAATAAATCGAAAGGGAATCGCTGCACTGACATCTTCTTTTTTTGGTGCAATCCAATGTGCTTTTGGTAAGTATGATATTGTTCATTTTCATGGAGAAGGGCCCAGTGCCATGTTGTGGATCCCCAAGTTATTTGGAAAAAAATGTATTGTTACCATACATGGACTGGATTGGAAGAGGGCAAAATGGAAAGGTTTCTCCAGTCTGTATATAAAAATGGGAGAGAAAATAGCAGTATTGTTTGCAGATAGAATTATTGTTTTGAGCAACAATAACAAGCAGTATTTTAAAGATACTTATGGCAGAGCCGCAACTTATATTCCGAATGGTGTGAATCGTGTTACTAAAAAATCGGCAGACATAATAAAAAAATATGGTGTTAATACGGACGAATATATTTTATATCTGGGAAGACTTGTTCCAGAAAAAGGGGCTGTTTATCTGATAGAAGCATTCAAAAGACTGAAGACAGATAAGAAGCTCATTATTGCAGGAGGAAGCTCTGATACCAGAGAATTTGTTGAAAGTTTAAAAGAAATGGCTGCTGAAGATGACCGCATTATTTTTACAGGCTTTGTTCAGGGATCTGAGTTGGAAGAATTGTACAGCAATGCTTATGTATACTGTCTGCCCAGTGATCTGGAGGGCATGCCGCTTGCCCTTCTTGAAGCAATGAGTTATGGAAATTGCTGTATTACCTCAGATATTGAAGAGTGTTCAGAAGTCCTAGAAAATAAAGGAATCATTTTCAGAAGAGGAGATATTGAACATTTGAGAGAGACTCTTCAGAAACTATGTGATGAACCGGATCTTGTTGAGCATTACAAACGCGAAGCAGCAGAATATATTTGCAAAAAATATAATTGGGATGAGGTTACAGATCAGACGCTGGATTTGTACCGTCAATGTATGAGGTAGAGGCTAATATGAAAGAAAAGAAGCTTAATGGTACTGTTATTGTTACATATCGATGCAATGCCAGATGTACCATGTGTAATCGTTATAAAGCTCCTTCCTTACCGGAAGAAGAAATCAGTATTGAAACAATCCGTAAGCTGCCCAGAATGTATTTTACCAATATTACTGGAGGGGAACCATTTATTCGTACAGACTTGAAGGAGGTTGTGCGGGAACTTTATAAAAAAAGTGATCGTATTGTTATTTCTACAAATGGTTTTTTTACGGATCGGATTGTGGATTTGTGTAAAGAGTTTCCTGATATTGGTATACGCATTTCCATTGAAGGGATGGAAAAGACAAACAATGAGATACGCGGCTTGGAAAATGGTTTCCAGAGAGGCTACAGAACACTGAAAAAACTGAAAAAAATGGGCATGAGAGATGTGGGATTTGGTATGACGGTTCAGGATAAAAATGCACCGGATCTGGTTCCATTGTATCAACTTTCTGATAAAATGAAGATGGAGTTTGCAACAGCATCTCTTCATAATAGCTTCTACTTTGTGGAGTCAAAAAATATTATTCACAATCGGCCTATGGTTGCCAAGCATTTTGAAAAACTGATAAACGAACTTCTGAAATCAGGAAGTCCCAAAAAATGGTTCCGGGCATATTTCAATCATGGTCTGATCAATTATATCTATGGTCAGGACAGACTTCTCCCCTGTGATATGAGCTTTGATACATTCTTTATTGATCCGTACGGTGACGTTATGCCTTGTAATGGAACCCAGGATAAAGAAGTGATGGGTAATCTGGTGGAAAAAAACTGGGATGAGATATGGAACAGCGAACAGGCAGAAGCCGTTCGCAAAAAAGTTCGATGCTGTGACAGAAAATGCTGGATGATAGGCTCGGTATCGCCGGCAATGCATAAATATATATGGGTACCTTCATGGTGGGTTTTTAAGCATAAATTCCTTTTCTTCTGGAAAAAGAAGAAGTATTCCATGTATGAAAATAAAATTGTAAGGGATTACAAAAAAGGACTGGTGACAAAGAAGCAGCTGGATGCATGCTCTACCTGTGATATGCATGCTGCGGTTAACAATGGATTGAGCACAATATCTCAGGAACTGTTGAAAGAAAAATCCGGAGAAGAGATTGTTGATACGGATATTGCAGCACAGATGAGAAAATGAGGACTTTATGAAACTGACAATATTAACGCCAACATATAATCGTGCATATGAACTGCAAAAGTTATATGATTCACTGAAAAAACAGTCTGTACGGGACTTTATCTGGATGATTGTTGATGATGGTAGTACTGACAGTACAGAAGATACTGTTTCAGAAATACAGAAGTCTGTAGTATTTCCTGTTTTTTATATAAAAAAACAAAATGGAGGAAAACATACTGCTCTTAATACAGGCATCAGACAGATAAAGACGGAACTGGTTTTTATAGTGGATTCTGATGACTGGCTGGCAGAAGATGCAGTGGAAACAGTACTTCGTTATCATGAGAGATATAAGAAAAAAGAAGGAATCTGCGGATACTCATTTTTGCGAAAGTTTCCTGATGGATCTGTAAATGGAAAATTATTTGAACCGGATGAAAAAATTGCATCTTATATAGAGGTCCGGATCAATGGTGATGATACATATGCTGATAAGGCGGAAATATTTTTTACTGCATGCCTGCAGGAGTTTCCGTTTCCTGAGTATACAGGTGAGCGTTTTCTTGGTGAAGATCTGATATGGATTCGAATGGCGAGAAAATATAATATGGTTCATATCAATAAAGCGATATATATTGGAAATTATATGAGTAATGGATTGACCAGAAACAGACGCAGGAACAATATAAACTCACCCATTGGCTGTATGCAGCGGGCATGTGAATTCATGCAGCAGGATATGAAATTAAAATATCGGATAAAAGGCGGTCTTCAGTATATTATTTATGGAAAATTTGCTGGGTTCGGACTCAGGGACTTGTTGTTGAAAAGTCACTTCAGGATTCTGACAGCAGTATGTATGGGACCAGGGGTATTGATTTACATCAAATGGAAACATGATATGAGACAGGACTTTTAGATAAACAGGAGCAAGCAATGAAACAGAAACTGGTTTCTATAGTAATATCAATATATAATGTTGAAAAATACCTGGATCGGTGTATACGCAGTGTTGTAAATCAATCGTATCGTGAACTGGAAATTATTCTGGTTGATGATGGATCAACGGACAGATGTCCGCAGATATGTGATGAATGGGCTGCATCCGACAGCAGAATTAAAGTTATCCATAAAAAAAATGCCGGGCTTGGTATGGCAAGGAATACCGGAATTGAAGAAGCAAACGGTAAATATATCTGTTTTTTTGACAGTGATGATTATATTGCTCTGGATGCAATTGAAAAAGTATATAGATGTGCAGTACAAAAGGAGGCAGATATAGTTCTGTTCGGATTTACATATGTAGATACGTACGGGAAGACCGGGAAATGTCATATTCCCAATGTGGAGAAAGATTTTTATTGTGGGAAAGAGGTAAAGTCTTTTATATTGCCGGAACTTCTGGCTCCGAATCCTCTGACAGGCAAAAAAACAAATCTATGGATGAGTGCATGGTTGTGCATGTATTCGATGCCGCTGATTCAGAAAACAGGTTGGCGGTTTGTTTCTGAAAGAGAATATATATCGGAGGACGTTTATTCTCTTTTGCTTTTATACAATAAAATCGAACGTGTTTCTGTTTTACCGGAAGCTTTATATTACTATTGCCGAAACGAAAAATCGATTACAAATACTTTTAGAAAAGATCGGTATGATAAAATACTGTTTTGTTATAGAGAATGTCAGACTGTATGTGAACAGTTGCAATACGGAAAAATCGTTGAGGAACGATTGACATTGCAATATCTGTCAAATGTAATTGGAGCGTTGAAAACGATTGTGGCGGCAGATTGCCAGAAGCAATTGAAAATGCGATATATCAAAAATATTTTATGTGATGAAACGCTTCAGAAATCGGTTCACTGTATAGAGCTGAAAAAAGAATCTTTGCCAAGAAAAGTATTGTTTCTGACCATGAGGCAGAGATGGTATCGAGTTGTTTACAGGCTGATTAAAGCAAAAGGATAAGAGGAGATGTATTTACATTTCCGAAATTTTTTGAGATGGAATAGAAAATGAGGACTGATAGATATGAGAATACTGTTTATTAATAAATTTCTGCATCCTAATGGAGGAAGTGAAACTTATATTTTCAGACTGGGTGAACATTTAAAGAGGGAAGGTCATGAAATACAGTATTTTGGAATGGAACATGAAAAACGTTGTGTAGGAAATGCAATTGATTCCTATACATCCAATATGGATTTTCATGGTGGAAATAAACTGGTTAAACTGACATATCCCCTGAAAACAATTTATTCAGTTGAAGCAAGGAAGAAACTACGTCTGGTTCTGGAAGATTTTTCTCCACAGATTGTTCATATCAATAACTTTAATTATCAGCTGACGCCATCTATTATTTTGGAGATCAATAAATGGAAAAATGAAGGACATGAATGCAGAGTTATATTTACGGCCCATGACTATCAGTTGGTCTGCCCTAATCATATGCTGAATAATCCTTGTACAGGCAGGAACTGTGAAAAATGTCTTGGTAAACATTTCTGGCATTGTATCAGGGGAAAATGTATCCATGGTTCCACAGCAAAATCTGTAATCGGAGCAACAGAGGCCTATGTATGGAATGCTCTGCATGTTTATCGTCATATTGACACCATTGTTTGCTGTTCAGATTTTATGAAAAGCAAAATGGACAGCAATCCGCTTTTTCAGAAAAAAACAGTGGCATTGCACAATTTTATTGATCATGTGGAATGGAAGAAGAATGAAAAAAAGAATTATGTATTGTATTTTGGACGTTTTTCCAGAGAAAAAGGAATCGATACACTTCTTCAAGTTTGCAGAGAACTGCCGAATATACAATTTGTTTTTGCAGGAACGGGTCCTTTGGAAAAGAAAATGAATCAGATTCCCAACATTCGGAATGTGGGATTTCAGGTAGGAGAGGAACTGGAAAAACTTATCAGAGAAGCACGTTTTTGTGTATATCCTTCCGAGTGGTATGAAAACTGTCCATTTTCTGTAATGGAAAGTCAGATGTACGGGACGCCTGTATTAGGAGCAGATATTGGTGGGATACCAGAATTGATTGAAGTTGGAAAAACAGGAGAGCTGTTTGAAAGCGGCAATAAGCATGAATTGAAAAAGGCAATACTGTGTTTATGGAATGATAAAGAACGCACAGAGCGGTATTCTGCAAATTGCAGAAACATTTCCTTTGATACCATTGATCAGTATTGCAAAAAAATGATGTTGATCTATACAGGTAAAAAGAAGAGGAAAAAGATGCAATGAAAACCGATCAGCAGCAGATTGATTTTGTCCTGATCTGGGTAGATGGAAATGACCCTGAATGGAGAAAAACAAAGCAGTATTATCTTAAAAAAGAGAATACGAATAAATGTCAAAGAGAGGATGTACAGGGAGATGTCCGCTATCGCGACTGGGATAATCTGAAGTATTGGTTCCGGGCAGTTGAAAAATATGCTCCCTGGGTACATAAAGTACATTTTGTGACATGTGGTCAGACTCCGGAGTGGATGAATAACGAATGTGCAAAGTTAAATCTGGTTAATCATAAAGAGTTTATACCGGAAAAATATCTTCCAACGTTCAGTTCCCATCCCATTGAATTGAATTTGCATAGAATAGAAGGTCTGAGTGAACAGTTTGTTTATTTTAATGATGACTTTTTTCTTACTTCCCCTGTTGTTCCGGAAGATTTTTTCGTCAATGGACTGCCTTGTGATTTCAGAGAGGAGATTCCTCTGGAATTTTATGAAAAGGATGTTTATAACCAGATCTGTGTGAATAATATTATTTTTTTAAATCGACATTTTAGTCGCAGAGCATCCAGAAAAAAAGAACCCGGAAAATGGTATTCATTAAAGTCACCGCAGACGTCGATAAAAAACCTGATTACAGGATGCCTCAGATGCCATCATTTTTTTGGAATGGAAACCCATCATGTTCCACAGGCATATCTGAAGAATTCTTTTCAGAAGGTGTGGGAACTGGAACCTGAATGGATGGATGAAACCTGTTCTCATCGCTTTCGAGATGAAAGGGATCTGAATCAGCATGCCGTAAAATTCTGGCAGCTGATGTCAGGGAATTTTGAACCATACAATATGAAAAAATTTGGGAAGGTTTTTACTGTTGGAGGACAAACTGATGGGATATGTTCTGCAATTGTAAAGCAGCGTTATAAGACCATCTGTATTAATGATTCGAAGCAGATTGATTTTATAACCGAACAGAGAAAAATTAACAATGCGTTTGAAAAAATACTGTCTGAAAAGTCATCTTTTGAAAAATGATATAAGGGAGAAGTAAATGAAAATTCTGGTTCTGGGCAGTTATTATTCGCCTAATCTGGGGGATGGGGTTATCTGTATCTGCACAGCAGAGAAACTCAGACAAATGTTTCCAGCTGCAGAGGTGATTATTGAAGATGTTCTGGATAGGAAGGAATTTGATCCGGGAATTGAAAATAAGATAGAGTTTCTGAAGAAAAGAAGAAATCGTCAGAAGCTTCGTGAGATTGCAACCAAATATTTCCACTGGGATAAAGTCTTTTCCAGTCATCAGTTTGGTCTGCAGGCAAATTGGGAACATATTGAACAAATTGGAAATCAATCATGGGATATTGTTGTGTTTGCAGGTGGTCAGCTTTTCATGGATTCATACGGATTGATTGTGGCCGAATATCTGGAATATTTCAATAAGCAGAATACACCTGTTTTCTTTCATGCAATGGGAACCGGTCCGTCTGACAGTAAAAAAATACAGGATATTTTGAAAAATGCTCTGACTTTGGATTGTGTCAAAATGATTTCTTCCAGAGACAATGTAGATAAGATACGCACTGTTTATAAACAGCAGGCGAAAGTTACATTTGATCCTGCTCTTGACAGTTCGAATGTTTTTCAAATTACAAAAAAAAAGGATGCAGATACGATTGGACTGGGGATGATGTTTACAAACAGTATTTCAACGGAAAAGGCAGTAAAGTTCTGGATAGAATTAATTCGTGAACTGAACAGACAGGGACATAAATGGAAAATATTTGTTAACGGCAGTTTAAGTGACGTTGCATTTGCCCGATATGTGGTCTCTGTAATGCCGGAATTGAAAAAGCCGCTGGAAGCTTATATGGTGTCTGTCCCCGGAACACCGGATGAACTCATAAAAACAGTGTCACAGTTCAGAAGCCTGATATCGTTCAGATTACATAGCCATATTATTGCGGCTTCTCTGGATATTCCATCAATTGCTGTGGTATGGGATGAAAAACTAAACTTTTTTATGGAAAAAATAGGCTGCAAGGAACGTTGCTGTCAGGTAACGGAAAAACCTGTGCAGATTTTGGAAAAACTATCAAGTGCAGAAAAACAGGGATATGACAGAGAATTTTTGGAAAAACAGGTTCAATATGCTGATTGTTTGCTAAAAAAGAAAATAAATACAGTTATAGAAAACGGATAACGAGTACAGAGGATTATGAGTCGGACTGCAAATTCAATACGAAATGTGGCTGCATCTATATTTGGTCAGCTGCTGAATAATGTTTTAAGATTTGTATGCAGAACGGTATTTATTTACACGCTGGGTAAAGAATACCTTGGAATAGCAAGTCTGTATACTAATATTTTATCTTTGCTGAATATGACAGAACTGGGGTTTTCAACAGCAATCACATATAGCCTTTATAAACCTCTGGCAGAACAAAATTCGGAAGAAATCTGTTCTCTGATGCAGTTTTATAAGAAGGCATACCGGACAATCGGTTTGATTATATTCAGCGCAGGATTGTGCCTGATGCCCTTTCTTCCGAAGCTGATGAACGGCACGACAGATAAAGTGAATATTTACTTATATTTTTTTCTTTATCTGATGCAGACTGTGGTTTCCTATCTTTTTTTTGCTTATAAGGCTACATTGCTGGATGCAGATCAGAAACGGTATATAACGGATATAGTGGTTTACATTGTACAGGTAACCATGAATCTGATACAGATCCTGATCCTTATTACTCTGCGGTCGTTTTTCCTTTATACAGTTGTTTCTGTCGTAAGTTATATTGTTCAGAATATGGTTACAGCAATTGTAGTTGATAGAAAGTATCCATATTTGAAAGAAAAGGCGGGAAATCTTTCGAAGGAAAAACAAAATGCTGTTTTTAAACAGGTATATGCAACGTCACTGTATCGCATCTGTAATACCATCGGTTCCTCAACTGATAATTTGATTATTTCAACATATATCAGTGTGGTAATGGTTGGTTTGTATGATAATTACAATATGATCATAATGATCATACAGAAACTGATTCAGGGTATTGTTCAGGCATTTACATCCAGTTTGGGAAATCTGTATGTGCTGGAGGGAAAAGAAAAGAATGAATTTACATTCCGTTGTCTGAACCGTCTGAATAGCTGGATGGTAGCTTTTTGCTCTGTGTGTTTTCTTGTACTGCTTCAGCCTTTTGTTGAATTATGGGCAGGTATGGATTTTCTTCTGGATTATAGAGTTGTAGTCATTATCGTATTGAATTTTGCAACAAACTTTATGCAGCTGGTCGTTCAGAATTATAAAAATGCCAGTGGCCTTTTCCTTAAAGGAAAGTACAGACCGGTCGCGACGGTAATCCTGAATCTGGGCATTTCCATTATTCTGGTAAAACATATTGGGTTATCCGGTGTATTTCTGGGATCGATCATCAGCAGATTGACAACAACCTGGTGGTTTGATGCATGGATCCTGTACCGGCATGGTTTTGAAAAATCACCGATTGGTTATTACATGGATTGTATAGTGACTGTGGGACTGATTTATGGTACGACGGTTCTGATACGGTGGATCTGTTTGCCTTGGGCAGCAGTATCTTGGATGGGAATCATTATTCGGGGAACCGCCTGCGTAATTATATTTCATGTGGTTTATATTATGATATATGGAAAAAGTGAAGAGATGCACTATCTGAAAGAAAAATGTCTGTATTTGATTCGGATGAGGACCGGGTGCAGATAATGGGTATAATTAGGAGATTAGAAAATGGAAAAAAATCAGAAAATAGATTTTGTAATTTCGTGGGTTGATGGTGGAGATCCTGAGTGGCAGGCTGAGAAAGACCGATATGCAAATCAGGGGAAAAGAACTGTAAAATCAGATTCCAGTCAGACCAGATATAGAGATTGGGATAATCTCCGATACTGGTTTCGTGGAGTAGAGAAGTATGCTCCGTGGGTTAACAAAATCCATTTTGTAACATGTGGTCATGTGCCGGAATGGCTGAATCTTGATGCACCAAAATTGAATCACGTTAAACATAGTGATTATATTCCCAAGCAGTATCTTCCAACGTTCAGTTCCCATCCGATCGAACTGAATTTACACCGTATCAAAGGGTTGAGTGAGCAGTTTGTTTATTTTTGCGATGATTTCTTTCTGACTTCACCGGTGGAAAAAAAAGATTTTTTTGTAAATGGACTTCCATGCGACAGTTTGGAAGAAAGTCCGTTGAGTTTTTCCTATGTTACCCCTATGAATAACGTTCATATGAATGATGCTTTATTTACCGGGATGCATTTTGATCGTAGAAAATGCAGGAAGGACAATCTGAAAAAATGGTTTAATCCAAAAGATCCGCATGCATTTGTAAAAAATACCATGTTTAGCTTGTTAAATGATTCCGGATGTTTTGGATTCAATGTTCACCATCTGCCTCAGGCATATAAAAAAAGTACTTTAAATGAGGTGTGGAAAGCAGACCCGGAATGGCTGGATCTTGCAAGCAGCCACCGATTTCGTGATGCGGGAGATGTCAGCCAGTGTGTATTCAAATTCTGGCAGTTATGCAGCGGTGATTTTTACCCATATAATAAACGGAAATTCGGTAGAGTTTTCAGAAGCGAACTGGAAATGGATGCTCTTTGCGATGCAATCCGAACCAGCAAATATAAGACCATTTGTATTAATGATGCGGATGAGATCGATTTTGAGATGGCCAGAAAGCAAGTGAATGAAGCATTTGAAAGCGTATTTTCAGAAAAATCTGCATTTGAATTATAATTGATTTGACAGGAATGAATGGTAAAAAAAGATGAAAAAAGTTATGTTGGTTTTCGGCACCAGACCGGAAGCGATTAAGATGTGTCCGTTGGAAAATGAATTGAAAAACAGGAAAAAATTCCAGATGATTGTGTGTGTTACAGAATAACATCGAGTTATGGTCTGGAGATTATGAGAAATGTTATTCTGCATCGTGTGCAATACTTTAGAATATGGCTGAAAAAATACACGCTGACCGGAATCTTTGAATTATACACATAGCTTATACAATGTCAATTGTTTCTTCTACCTGCATAGGGAAGGGATGTACTATCTATATAAGTATCTGTGGTGATAGCTATAATGATAACGAAATAATATTGTAACCGGGGACAGATTGTCGCCTTCTAATATCGAGCTTTCGAATAAGCAAATATTATAAATTTTTAGAGCCGATCCCTTGTGGGGTCGGCTCCGGTGCTTTTTTGATGTAACATTATGTTAATCTGAGCTTTGTAAGAAAGTTACACTATGAATTTGCCTTAAACCCGCATACTTACTACGTTTTTAAGGGTTTGTGAAACAACTTTTGTGAAAAGTTCAGAATTAAGCTCTCTGCGCCTTTGCATATACCATGCGGACGCGTGTCTTTGTAGCCCGTTCCTTTGACAGGACATGGAAAGCAGCTGCCAGCATAATGGAGCAGCCGATTACAGTCAGAGCCAGTGCAAACAGTTTCAGTCCGGTAAATCCAAAGGCATCAATCAGGACACCGCCGAGGATGCTTCCGGAGCTGCAGCCGAGACCGGTGGACATGATGCTGATCAGGTTCTGACCGGCGAGTCCATGTTTTTCAGGAAGATGACTTCTCACATAATTGGTAATAACAGCTGTAAACAGTCCGTAGCTTGCACCTTGGCACATCATGCCGATCAGCAGAATCGGAATGGAAGGTGCAAGACAGATAATAAAGTTGCGGAACAGATAGAAAACAGCTGCTGCGATAATCAATCGTTCACTGCCGAATCTTTTAATCAGCTTTCCGGTTGCTGCCATCACAGGAAGTTCACTGGCTGCCATACAGAAAAGTGCAATGCCGTATAAAGAGGTATCTCCTCCGAGACTGGTTACAATGTTAACCAGATAGGTACCCAGTGCGGAAACACCGGCGTATATCATTCCAAATCCCAGAAGGAATAGGAAAAAGACTTTGTAAGTTTTAATTACATAAAGAATAGAGGAACGATCCTTTTTTCCGGAACCGGGATTTTTTTCATCCATTTTTTCATTCATTACCTGAATATCACTGTCGGGCATGGAGAATAATACCAGAAACATACATAGACCGGCTGCCAGAAATGCCAGTGCAAGATAATCAGGAGTCCAGATTTTGCTGATCTGCCCCAGAAGTACTGCAGCGATTGCATAGGACAGGGAACCCAGCCCTCGGGCAGTACCGAAATCAATATCATAGCCTTTGGAAGCATAGTTCATACAAATCATGGATAAAAGGGGAGTAACTGCAATAACAGAACTCATCATCACCATGTATACAGGTAAAATTATCCAGACAGGTAAATTCAGAAATGCCATGGAAAGATAGACAGCAAACTGTACGGAATACACGATCAGAATCAGCTTTTTAATGGTGATGCCTTTTATATTCTCCAGAACAGAAGAGAAAACAGGGGCAGCTGCAATGGAAAGCATCGAGCCGATTCCCATGGCCAGACCCACCAGCGTATTGCTCATTCCCTTATTCTGAAGAAATACAGCTGTAAAACCATTTACAGAACAAATGGAAAAGAAATAAAAAATATGCAAAAAATTGTAGCGAAGCTGTAGCGAATTCATGATTTGAAAACTCCCTAAAAATGTGATTGCTTCTGTTCCGGTGCATGAAGCATTCAATATAATATATTGAAGGAATTGCTTTTAATACAGAAGCAGGATAATCGGATTCAACTGCTTATTATAGAATTTGCAAAATGAAAGTCAATAGCCGTAATATAATGTTCGAAAGGAAATACAAAGGTGTTTAAAGTGAAATCGACCAAAGTGAAATTGACCAAAGTGAAGTCGATGAGGGGATAATGGGGAAAGAACATATGGAACCGATAGTAGATTTTCAAATGGATGAATTCAGACCATTTTTTTGCTATACTGGATAAAAGTGGTATTAAGATCAAAAGAATTTGAATTCAGAAAACAGGAGGTGCTGTTTTGGGAACAATTTTGGACTACATAGTGTGGCGCGGCGATCTTACCATGAAAGAACGCCCTTTTAATGAAGTGGATAATCTGATTTTATCGGAACTGGTTTATTTTGATTTTGATAAAGTAATGGAAGAAGAAACTGCAATGACCATAGAGGAGGCATACAGGCGATACCAGCTGCAGGAGCATCCGTATCATTACAGTATCAATGACCCGGTTCCGATGCTGAAAGCCTGTGCGGAGAGCAGACGTTTTTCGGAGATTCAGATCAGTGATTTTATCAGTATCATTGATCCAGAACGTCAGATTCAATTTGCGGCAGCCGTATTTCATATGGACGATAATATGAATTATGTGGCATTTCGGGGAACTGACAATACGATTGTCGGATGGAGGGAAGATTTTAATTTCAGTTTTATGGAAGAAACAGGAGCACAGGCAGAAGCGCTGCAGTATCTGAATCGGGTATTGGAACAGTATCAGACCTATTCCATTGTGGGAGGCCATTCCAAAGGAGGCAATCTGGCAATTTATGCCGCTGCTTTCTGTGATGAATTCCTGAAAAACCGGATTTTCTGGGTGTATTCCAATGACGGTCCCGGCTTTAATCAGTATATTGCGGAACAGTTGAAAGAACTGGATATTCTGTCAAAAGTGCAGCAGGTCATGCCGGAAGCTTCCATCGTTGGTATTATTTTTTCCAATCAGACACAGAAAAAAATCATCAGAAGCTTTGGAAATAACGGAGCAGAGCAGCATGATCCGTATACCTGGATGGTGGAACGAGATCATTTTGTAAAAGCGGACAGTCAGTCTTCTTCCAGCATGATACTGGATGAAACCCTCAGACGATGGATGGAAATGGTGGAGCCGGAACAGAGAAAAGTGGTTGTTTCCTGTATTTTTGATGCCATTGATGCGTCCGGAGCAACCACACTGCCTGAGTTAAATGAGAATAAATGGATTTCCTATAATGCAATTCTGAAAGCGGCATCCATGTCTGATCCGGAAGTGAAAAACACAGTTCTGGATTCTTTTCGAAAGCTGGCATTGGTCGGAAAAGATGTTATCTGGGATGAAACACAGAAAAAATTCGAACCGCTGAAACAGAAGGCCATGGATCCTTTGAAGAAAATTCATATGGAACCTTTGAAGCAGAAAGCCATGGAACCATTGAAACAGATTGATATAGAACCGCTGAAGCAGAAAGCCATCACTCCATTGAAACAGATTTCACTGGAGCATTTGAAACAGAAGACGGTAGAACCGCTGAAACAGTTAACCAGGGAATCCTGGCGGTGGAAGCATGGTCATCATGCTGCAGCAGAGGAATCATCCTGTGAGGCTGCTGTTGAGGAAACCGATTTTCCCTGTCGGGCAGTTGTTTTCGACATGGACGGGGTTATTTTTGATTCGGAAAAGCTGGTGGTGGAGTGCTGGAAGGAAATTGCAGATCGTCATGGAATTGTCGGCGTGGAAGCCGTATGCCGGGAATGCTTCGGCACCAACCGGGAGGTGTCCCGACAGAAGTTCAAAGCACACTATGGACAGGATTTCCCCTATGATGAATATAAAAAAGAGATGTCAGATCTCTTTTTCAGCCGCAGCAGCGGCGGTCGTCTGCCCATGAAGCCCGGGGTGGTGGAACTGCTCACCGCATTGCGTAAAAAGGGAATGATGACAGCTATTGCGTCATCCACACGCCGTGCCATCGTATATGAGGAAATCGGAGAGGCAGGACTTCTGGATTTCTTTGACAGGATAATCTGCGGTGACATGGTGGAACGCAGCAAACCGGATCCGGAGATTTTCCTGAAGGCCTGCCAACTGCTGGGAGTCAGACCGGAAGAATCCTATGTAATAGAAGACTCCTATAATGGGATCCGTGCAGCATATGCAGGCGGCATGCATCCGATTATGGTGCCGGATCAGCTGGAACCGGATGAGGAAATGGCGGAAAAGGCAGAGGTTATCTGCAGAGATCTGTTTGATGTGATCGAATATCTGAATTTGAAATAGGGTGCTGTCGGCTTCGTTACAAAAGATTGATAATCGTAAAAAATGGATGTTCTCTCTGAAATCCATATAGTTTACAGATTTCGAGAGTATATAATAGTAAAAACAGAGAAAGAAATTGACTAAATTCTTCTGAGATAGTACAATATGAACAACTGGAAATGAAAATGTACGGTCTATCCGGCAGGCGGGAAAAGGCATGATCCGGAAAAACGGTACATGAAATCTTCATATTTCATAAGGAGGAACGTATATGAAAAAATTTATTGCACTGTCACTGGCTGCAGTTATGATGCTTTCCATGGCTGCCTGCGGCGGAAAAGCACCTGCAGCAGATGACACAAAGGCACCTGAGGTGTCCGGTGATGTGATCAATATTGATGTGATTGCAGCACAGTACGGCACACAGACCAAGGACTGGTGGGCAGGCTTTGTTAAGGATTTTAACGCAGCAAATGAAGGCATCAATCTTACCGTTGATGTGGTATCATGGAATGATATTTATACGGTTGTAAATACCCGTATTGCCAACAATCAGGCACCTGATATCCTGAACATCGACGTATTTGCGGATTACCAGGCAGATGATCTGCTTCTGCCGGCTTCTGATTATGTATCTGATGAAACCTATGCAAAGTTCTATCAGTCATTCCTGGATCAGTCCGTTGTGGATGGTACCGTTTGGGCTGTTCCGGATCTGGCTTCCGCACGTGCACTGTATTACAATGTGGACATTCTGAAGGAAGTTGGCGTGGAAGTTCCGAAGACATGGGATGAACTGAAGGATGTATGCCAGAAGATCAAGGACCATTACAATGGGGAAGTATATCCCTGGGGTATTGATATGACAACCGACGAAGGCCAGGCTGCATTTGCATATTATACATGGAACAATGGCGGCGGTTTTGTCGATGCAGAAGGCAACTGGACTCTGAACAGTGCAGAAAACGTAGCAGCTGTTGAATACGCAGTGGATCTGGTTAAATCCGGTCTGACCAATACCGATCCTGCGCAGGAAACCCGTTATGATCTGCAGGATATGTTCGGTGCAGGCAAAATTGCCATGATGATCGCACCCAACTCTCTTCCCGCATATTGTGAAGCAGGCGGTTATACTGTAAATTATGCAGTATCATCCATTCCCACCAATACCGGTGAATCTGTATCTGCAGGCGTTATGGACCGTTTCATGTGCTTTGACAATGATTACAGCGATGAGAAACTGGAAGCAATTAAGAAATTCTTCGATTTCTTCTATGAAGATGAACGGTATTCCGAATGGGTATTGATGGAAGGTTTCTTACCTGCAACTACAGCAGGCGGCGAAGCAGTTGCAGCAGCTGACGAGGCTATGGGCGCATGGGTTGATATCGTTGGTTCCAGCAAGTTCTATCCCACAGCAAAGGCTGAATGGGCAGATGTAAAACAGGGCGTTATTAACGTGGAACAGAACGCACTTCTTGGAGGCAACGTTCAGGAACTGCTGGATGCTCTTCAGGCTGAAATCGCAGAATAATTCCAACGAAAGTACATATTGACGGCCGGGCGCTTCGGTGCCTGGCTGTTTTCCGTTTCGGTTTCAGTTAATTAGGAGGTAAAATGTGAAAAAAAAGAAAGGTTTTGCAAAAATTGAACCTTATATCTGGATTCTGCCAAGTGTGCTCCTGATGTCGGTTTTTATTCTGGTTCCCATCTTCTATGTATTCCGCATGGCTTTCAGTGAGGTCAGCAAGGCCGGTCGGATCAAAGGTTTTGCCGGAATGGCCAATTTCAATAAAGTTCTGGGAAGTCCCGTATTTGGTATGGTTCTGAAAAATACCGTCATCTGGACAGTTGTTGTGGTCGGTGTTTCCACTGTACTTGGCTTTATTCTGGCGCTGCTTCTGAACAACAAGTTCAAAGGCCGCAAAATTGCCCGTGCCATCATCGTTTTTCCCTGGGCAACCACTCTGGTTATTCAGGCCAGTGCATGGAACTTTATCATTAATACAGATTACGGTACATTAAATACGTTGCTGATGAAGCTGCATCTGATCGATCATGCGGTCAACTGGACAGCCACGGCGGGAGCTTACTTTGCATGGGAAATGGCCTGCGGTGTGTTCGTTACCATTCCCTTCGTATGCTTTACGGTTCTGGCAGGTCTGCAGAGTATCGATGCGACCTATTATGAAGCGGCAACTGTGGACGGTGCCAGCTACTGGCAGAGTCTGTTCCATATTACAATACCGCTGGTGAAGCCTTCCCTTACGGTTTCCACGGTATTAAATATTATTTACGTATTTAACTCATTCCCGATCATCTGGACCATGACCAAAGGAGATCCGGCAAACCGTACCGATACCCTGGTTACCTATCTGTATAAACTGGCTTTCTACAACGGCAAGCAGGGACAGGCGGCAGCCGTATCCGTAATCGGTTTCCTGATTCTTCTGGTGTGTGCAAGCGTTTATATGGTTAATACATTGAAAAAAGGAGAGCAGTAATCATGGAAAAAAAGACTTTAT
>JALETI010000179.1 GCA_022781515.1 Lachnospiraceae bacterium | reverse complement strand
CTGCAGAGATTCGGTGCCGGATTCCGTTTGCAGGTAAATAATCTCCTGTTCGAATCCATTCGCAGTCTCCACTCTGTTTTCGTCGTCTCTTTTTGTCTACATGAGAAGTATACCATAAGTTTCAGAATATTCTCCTTTTTTCCGCAGCCTGTCATTCCATTTCTGCATTTAGTATGCCTCACACGGATTGACCGTCTGCTTCGCCCGGGAGAATTTTTCATTCGGATTTCCCGGAATCGTTTTCCATCTGTGCCCGATACTTTCTTCCGATCCGTCCGGATGCATCCAGTGTACTCCCCCGTTTGATAATATCATTGCCGAATTTCCCCCGAAGGGCATCCACCGCCTGATCCATTTTCCGCATTTTTTCCTTATTTTCATCCCGGATAAAGGAAAGCTGCTCATAGGATCCATCGTCCAGTTCCGTCAGAGACAAACCAATCAGACGAAGGGGCTGTCCGTTCCAGGATTCCCGGAACAGCTTTCTGGCAGTTTCATAGATTTCCGTGGTCACGTCCGTCGATTCCTTCAACCGGCACTGATGGGAGCGGTTGACAAATTCCGTTGTACGCCAGACCACAGATACACATCTGCATTTCGCCCCTTCACTGCGCATTCTGGCCGCTGCAATGTCAGCCTGGGTTAACAGAATGGGCCAGGCGTCCTCCACCTTTTCGATGTTATACTCCAGTGTGGTTTCCACACTGTATCCCTTTGCCTCATCTCTGCCGGGCCGGACCGGCGAATCATCGATTCCATTGGCATACCGGTGAATCTGAATTCCCATTTTATGTCCCACAATCTTCTGAATCCGTGTCAGATCGCTGCAGGCCAGATCTCCAATGGTAAAAATCTGATTCTGATTCAGCTTCTCCGCCGTCATTTTTCCCACAGTCAGTAAATCTCTCACCGGAAGAATCCACATTTTCCGTCGGATTTCCGTGGAAAACAGCGTATGTACCTTATCCGGCTTTTCAAAATCACTGGCCATTTTCGCCAGCAGCTTGTTGGGGCCGATTCCCACATTGACGGTAAATCCCAGCGTATCCCGGATCCGGTCCTTGATTTCATGAGCAACTGCCACAGGATCCGGATAAATTCGGCCCGTACCGGTCATATCCAGAAACACTTCATCAATGGAAAAGGACTCCATGGCGGGTGCATATTCATTGCAGATGGATTTGAATGCTTTGGAACAGCTTTCGTACAATCGAAAATCCGGTTTGACCGAGACCAGATGCGGGCATTTCCGTAAGGCCTGGGACATGGGTTCTCCCGTGACCACACCGAATTTTTTAGCCGGAATGGATTTCGCCAGAACAATTCCCGTCCGTTTCTGTGGATTCCCGCCCACACAGGATGGAATCAGACGCAGATCCTCCTGCCCCTGTTTCACCCTTCTGGCAGCCTCCCAGGACAAAAACGCACTGTTCACATCAATATGAAAAATCAGCCTTTCTTCCGCTGCTCGTTTCTCCAATGCCCTGCCTCCTTATTCCAATCCCTTTTCGCTCCCTGCGCCAGGCACAGGCAGACTCTTTTCTCCTGCATTTTATTATCGATCAGATCCACCTTTTCCTTCCCTTCAGGCTCTATCAATCAGATCTTCTTTTCCTTCCCTTCAGGCTCTATCAGTCAGATCCACAGATATCGGCTGATCCATACAGATACTGTTCTCTGTAACCACACTGTCGTACGCCAGAATATGCACCCCTGCAGCTGCAGCCCTCTGCAGTGTCTCTCCGAATGCTTCATGGGTTTTCCAGTTGGGCACAATTTTATGAACCCCCTTCATCTGGATCAGAAAAATCAGATACCCTTCATATCCATCCTCCAGACACCGGCACAGCTCTTCCACATGTTTTACACCGCGTTCCGTGGGCGCATCGGGAAATGCTGCCACTCCGTCCGTTTCCAGTGTACATCCTTTAACTTCAAGGAATGCTTTTTTTACAGAATCCTTTTCCCTATATTCTGCATACAGATCAAACCGGGAATCTCCATACCGCACTTCCCTTTTCAGCACCTGAAGATTCTCAAAGAGATTACCTTTCCGGATCCATTCCTCCACTGCAGCATTGGGAATCTGAGAGTCGATATTAACCAGCATATCCCCTTTGTAAACGGCAATCAGATCATAGGTCGTTTTCCGGTTGGGATTATCCGATTTCTGTACCAGAACTCTGACACCCGGCTGCAGCAGTTCCCTGCATCTGCCGGTATTTTTCACATGACAGACTTCCTTTTTGCCTTCAATTTCGATTTCTGCAAGAAAACGATTGGGTCTGGCGAAAAAGATGCCTTTTTTCATATTCGGATAGATCATACCAATACCCCTCTGGTCTTGCGCTTCTTTTTCACTATCATAAAATATCCGATGCACAGGATAATCTGTACCAGTGAGGAACAAGGTGTGGCAAGACCAATGTGGAAAAGACTGTCGTCCACACGGCTGATTAAAAATGCCGCCGGAATTCTTACACAAATTCCCCCTATGATACCCTGTAACATAACAAACAGAGTCAGACCATACCCGTTAAAGTATCCCATGAAACAGAACAGGAACGAGGTCAGGAGGGTATCAATGGCATATGCTTTCAGATATTCTGCAGATGCCGCGATAATCTCTGCGTCCTTGGCAAATAATCCAGACAGGATATCCCCATGGAAAAATGCTGCATAGAACATAATAACCCCCACTATAAGCGAAGTGCTCACGCCATACAGCAGCGTTTTATCTGCTCTTTCGTATTTTTCAGCACCGACGTTCTGAGCGATGAATGCAGAAAGGGACTGCATGTAAGCGGACGGGGCCAGCATGATAAATCCACAGAGTTTTTCTGCAACGCCGACTCCTGCAGAAGCGATTACCCCCAGACCATTCACAATTCCCATAATCACCAGAAAGGAAATACTAACCAGCAAATCCTGCAGAGCAATCGGTATCCCCATCTGAAGAATTCTGCTGATTTTCCTGCCGTCAAACCGGATATCTCTGATGGAAAGGGTAAATGGAAGCGATCTTTTGCGAATAATGCATAACGACAGCAAAACACTTAATGCCTGTGCAAGTACGGTGGCTATGGCTGTACCGGATGCACCCAGATGAAGCACTGCCACAAAAAACAGATCCCCAACCACATTAAACACACAGGCAATCATAACGGAAATCAAAGGCATGGTGGAGTCCCCGATTCCTCTGAAAATACTGCCCAGCACATTGTATGCCACAATAAACAGAGAGCCCAGTGCACAGATCCGGATATACATGGAGGTCCGTTCAAAGGCTTCTTCCGGCGCCTGCAGAAGACCTGCCAGTCCGGATGAAAAAACGGCCACCACCACTGTCAGAATAATTGCCATAAGAAGAAACAAATAAATGCCGCTGCCGATGATTTTTCCCGCCTTTTCCGGTTTTCCCTGCCCGATATACTGACCCACAAGAATAGTAATACCCATGGAAAGGCCGGTAATTACAACGGTCACAGAATGCATCAGCATACTTCCGGTTGCCACTGCCGAAACATCCACTGCATCTGCAAACTGTCCAACCACAAGAAGATCCACCGCACCATACATGGTCTGTAAAAACAATGCCGCCAGAATCGGCAGAGCAAACTGAATCAACGGCAGCAGAATCGGCCCCTTTGTAAAATTCTTTTCTTTTGTCATAACAATTCTCCTGAAAATTTCAAAAACCTATAGAATAAGTGCAACGATGGACGGCACCATGAAAACGGCAAAGCAGATGATATCACTTAAAAACTTGCATACAATCCGTTCGTCCGCCTCCAATTCCTCAAAGGAAATCACCTTTTCATCCGCAAAATCCGCAATATCTGCCTGACTGTGCCGTTTCGGCTTTTTCTTCTTCTGTCTTTCTTCCAGAAGAAAATGCACCTTCACCCCATCCATTTTCAGATACTCCATCCAGGCCAGTACTACAAAATAAAAGCCCGCCACAAAAAAAGCCTGCTCCACCATCCCACGCATACCGCATTTGCCGATATACCGTTCCCACAGAAGAGATGCTGTAAATGCAATGGATATCTTGGTTACACTCTTATAGATCGTGGGGCGAATCATATAATCTTTAAATGTATTTCGAATCTTAGAAATCAATCTTTTTCTTTCCTTTCGTCTGTTTCTCTGATCAATTCGTATTATTGATTTTATCACAAATCATTCAGCTGCATACCCTTTTATTTTATCCAAAAATCCTTCTTTGACAAGCACTTGTTTACTGCTGAGTCAGGCAGAATTTACACAAAAAATGCCACGTGGGCAATTATTGGATTGCTTCATTTTACCTGTTTCTGCCCAAAATCTCTTTTTTAAATATTCCATTACTAAAAGCGGGGGTGTGAAAAAACGAATTGACGTTTTTTCACACCCCCGCTTTTTATGAAAGCAATCTGCCTGATGGCAGATCCGATTTCAGTTTTTATATTCCTTCGGCAGGAATACCGGCTGCCGCATTTTAGAAATACTAGAAGTTTCCTTCTTCGATTTTCTTACGGTAGCCTTCCAGTTCCTTCTGGTTGCCCCATACGAAGTGGCCGGGAAGGATTTCTTCCCATACGGGACCATCCTGACTGTAATCATGTACAGAAGGATCATATACCAGCAGTTTTTTCTTCTTTTCTCTTTCCGGATCCGGAATCGGAACTGCGGAAAGCAGTGCCTGGGTGTAGGGATGCAGAGGATGCAGGAACAGTTCTTCTGCTTCCGCAAGCTCAACGATACGACCCTTGTAGATTACGGCAATACGGTCGGAGATGAAACGTACAACAGAAAGGTCATGGGCGATGAAGAGGTATGTAAGACCTCTTGATTTCTTCAGCTCATTTAACAGGTTCAGAACCTGTGCACGGATGGATACATCCAGAGCGGAGATCGGTTCATCGGCCACTACAAATTCGGGCTCCATGATCAGTGCTCTTGCAATACCGATACGCTGTCTCTGTCCGCCTGAAAATTCATGGGGGAAACGGGATGCGAATTCAGGAAGCAGACCTACTTCACGAAGGGCAGCCTGTACCTTGTTTTCGCGATCCTGATCATCCTTGTATAAATGATGGTTGATCAGACCCTCAGAAACAATGTAGTCAACCTTTGCACGTTCATTCAGAGATGCCATGGGATCCTGGAAGATCATCTGGCATTTCTTGATTACTTCCAGGTCCAGTTCTCTGGAAATCTTTCCGCTGATTTTCTTTCCCTTGAAGTAAATTTCACCGGCGGAAACCGGATTGATTCTGGTGATGGCACGGCCGATGGTGGTTTTACCGGAACCGGACTCACCTACCAGAGAAAAGGTTTCCCCTTTATATATATCAAAGTTTACATGATCTACTGCAACGAATTTCTTTCTTCCTGAGCCGAAGGTAATCTGTAAATCTTTGACTTCAATCAGTTTTTCTCTTTCTGACATTCCGAATTACCTTCTTTCTCTCATTTTTTCACGCAGCATACGGATTGATTTGGGCTGCTCGATCTTAGGCGCTCTGGGATCCAGATACCAGGTCTTTGCAATATGGGTCTCCGTTACGTTAAAGAACGGAGGCTCTTCCTCAAAATCAATGGCCAGAGCCTGTTTGTTACGGGGTGCAAATGCATCCCCCTTGATGGTATTGAACAGGTTCGGCGGTGTACCTTCGATGGTGGGCAGCGGCTCTCCCTTTACACCCAGCTGAGGCAGGGAGGAAAGCAGTGCCCATGTGTAAGGATGCCATGCATCATAGAAAATTTCATCCACAAGACCGCATTCCACGATCTGACCTGCGTACATAACCGCAACACGGTCTGCCACATTGGCCACAACACCCAGGTCATGGGTAATGTAAACAACGGTCATCTTCAGTTCTTCCTGCAGTTCACGGATCAGGTTCAGAATCTGTGCCTGAATGGTTACATCCAGTGCAGTGGTCGGTTCGTCACAGATCAGGATATCGGGATGACAGGCAACGGCGATCGCAATTACCACACGCTGTCTCATACCGCCGGAAAATTCATGGGGATACTGGTTGTATCTCTTTTCCGGATCCGGGATACCAACCTTGGCAATCATTTCCAGAGCGAGTTTTTTCGCTTCGGGACCTTTGATGCCCTGATTGATTTCAATACTCTCCTGAATCTGCTTGCCGATTTTCTTCAGCGGGTTCAGGGAAGTCATGGGATCCTGCATAACCATGGCGATTTTCTTACCTCGAATGGTCATCCATTCCTTTTCGGTTGTATATTGGGAAATATCGACACCATCATACATGATGGAACCGCCGATGATTTTTCCGTTTGCATCCAGCATCCCCAGGAAAGATTTGGTAAATACGGATTTACCGGAACCGGACTCACCTACGATGGCGAGGGTTTCCCCCTTGTGCAGATCAAGGGAACATTTCCGGATCGCTGTCAGTTTTCTACCACGCAGACTGAACTGGATTTCCACATCTCTGGCAGATAATATTACTTCATTGTTTGCCATAACGTCCTCCAATCTTATACGTGGTTACGGGGATCAGCCGCATCTGAGAATGCATTGCCCACCAGATAGAAGGTAATTGTGATCAGAGATACAATTACAGCCGGGAATACAAGCAGATAAGGATAATCCAGGAAATAGTTTCTGGCATTTCTTAACAGAATACCAAGTGACGGTTCATCAATACCAAGACCCAGCCCCAGATAAGACAGTGTGGACTCCAGAGCAATAGTGGAAGGAATGGACAGAGCCAGTCTCAGGATAATGATACTGATCAGATAAGGCAGAATATTCTTCACCAGAACACGCCAGATAGGTGTACCAAGACATCTGGATGCCAGATTGTACTCACGGTCACGGTACATCAGTACCAGGTTTCTTACATTTCTTGCCATGGTCAGCCAGCCGAATGCGATCAGCGCAACTGCCATAATGAAGAAGCTGTGACCCAGAAGCAGTGCAATCAGTGTCATGTAGATGATCATGGGTACGTTATTGATAATGTTGTAAAGCTCGGTCAGGAAACGGTCCAGCTGACGGACATAACCCCAGATACAGCCGATGGTTACACCCACAACACATTCACCCAGCGCAACAATCAATGCCAGCTTGATGGATGTCTGTGCAGCATACCACACCTGACACCAGTAGTCACGGCCAAGATTGTCGGTACCGAACCAGAACTCACTGTTGGGACTGGTAAAGGCCAGGGCAGCATCCTGCTGATGAACCAGAGTAGCATAATCATACTTGCCGATTGCCAGGGCAATAAAGGAAAAAATAACCAGACCGAAGAAAATGAAAGCCATTACAACAGCAGATTTCTTCTTTAAAAAGTTCTGAAAAACAGATTTCCAGTAGGAGTAATCAGAATAACCCACTCGCTCGGCCGCTTCGGGAGAGTACTCGACAAAGCGAAATAAATCTTCTTTATTTTTCTTTTCCATTATCGTGTACCTTCCTTTCCGGTCAGTTTGATTCTCGGGTCAACGATCATCATCAGTACATCACCCAGGAATACACCTAAGATACCCAGGGCTGCATAGATAATGGTCAGAGTCTGAACCACATTCGTATCGTAACGCTGAATGGAGTCTGTCAGCAGAGGACCCATACCGGGTACAGAGAAAAATCTTTCCACCAGCAGGGAACCGCCGATGGTGTAAAGGAAAGATGCCGGAATATACTGTACTAACGGTACAAATGCATTTTTAAATACATGCCTGGTCATGATTTCTCTGGAAGAGAGACCCTTTACGCGAGCTAACCTGATATAATCTTTATTTAATTCATCCACCATGTAACGTCTTGTCCACAGGGCATAGCTGGCAATGGATGCCAGAGCGAGACATACAATCGGCAGAATACTGGACTGTGACGGATTTCTGGTGGAATACATGGAAGGAAGTCCCAGTACACGGGAACCAAATACCAGCACAAGGGAATAGGATACCAGACTTGGTACTGCATTTACAAATATCGTATACGCCGTTCCCACATGATCCAGCAGCCGGTCTTTGTTCAATGTCTGAATAATACCGAGAATTACACCGGTGATCAGGGAGATAACAAGTGAAATCACACCCAGTCTCATGGAAACTGTAAATTTGGAACCGATAACCTTGATAACATCTACCCCACTCTGAATTCGTCTGGACTTACCAAAGTCAAAACGAACAATCTGCCCATAAAAGTGAAGCAGCTGCTCAGGAATCGGATCCAACAGGCCTGCAGCCAGCAGCTGTTCGTTTTTCTGCTCTTCGGTAAGCTTCATCAGCTGATCTTCCGTGAAGAAGTAATCCGTAGGAAGCATACGCATGAGCAGAAAAACGATCGTGCCGACAATCAGGACTGTTACCAGTGACTGTAACAGTCGCTTGATTGTGTATTTAAACATTATTTATTATATTCCTCAGCGAATTTAGCTGTCTGTTCTGTAGTATAGGCGTCTACAGAGGTTTCCCAGTTCTTATACTTGTAGTTCATGATACCGAACATCGCATTGGATCTGCTGTAATCATTTACATGAGTCAGCTGCCATGAAACTTCAAGCTGAGCGGGAACGGTAAGAGCATGCTGCAGCATGTAAGCTTCAGCTTCTGCATATGCATTGTAACGGGCATCCATATCATCGTTGATTGCATCAGCCTTGTTTACCAGATCTGTGAATTCCTGATAAGTAGCTCTCAGAGCTTCATTGGTTGCATCGTTGATGTTGGAGTAGTTGTTTGCATAGTAAGCGGTATCTTCACCGATGGTTTCCTGTCCAAGGTAGTTCTGAACATCACCGTAGTCAGCACCCCAGCCGTTGATTACGAAGGACTGCAGTCTGGGTTTAACAACTTCCTTGGTCTGGCTGGATGTATAAGTACCGATTTCAAGAGTAACGAAATCATCGCCGAGACATTCGGAGAAAATCTGCTTCAGAACGTTAGCGGTATCCAGAGCATTCTGAGCACCGGAAACGATGTAATAGTTAACAGTTACAGGGAAGGTTACGCCCTGAGCGGACAGTTCTTCCATAGCCTGTTTCTTGAATTCAGCAGCCTTTTCTGTATCCAGTCTTCTGGGTGTTGTGCCGTCTGATTCAGGCAGACCAATCAGTTCTTCCACCTTCTTGGTGTATTCTGTACCGTCTGAGAAGTACAGCAGACCCTTCATGGTGTATGCATTGTTTTCACAATGTGTAGGTGCGATGAAGTTTGTTCTTGCCCAGTACTTGGTCAGATCCAGACCATAGTACCATGCCTGACGGAATGCTTCATTGGCAACTGCCTTGTTCCAGTTTTCATCTGCAGAACCATCAGCAAAATGCTTGTCATAGTTGAAATGGAACTGGTAGGAGTACTTTCTGGGAAGTTTTTCAGAAAGCTGATCATGGAACTTGTTGTTTTCATCATCGTAGATGGTTCTCAGGTTTGCTTCGGACAGATCGATGTGATCCAGTTCGCCTGTTTCATACAGCTGATAACCAACGGACAGATCTTCTACGATCTTGATGGTAACGGTTTCAAAACGACCGCATTCGGTATCCCAGTACAGAGGGTTCTTGGTCAGAGTCTTGGAGTTGTTCTGGATGTACTCGGTCAGAGTGTAAGCACCATTGTACCACAGGCCTTCGATACCGGTGGACAGAACGTTTTCAACACCAACTTCTTCGATGAATTTTGCTGATACAGGGAACAGACATGCAGATGTACATACTGTATCAAAGTAAGGAGCATTCTTTACACAGTGATAGATCAGTGTGTAATCATCGGGAGCTTCGATGCCAACCATTTCCAGGAACTTTTCAGTACCCAGTGCCATACCTTCTTCTGCAGACAGACCCTTGGTGTATTCATAGTATTCACCGGCACCCTTGATCATATCTGTGGGCATGGATGTGTTGTTCGCACCATTCTTATGGAAGTTCATAACCCATTCCAGACCTGTGATGAAGTCCTGTGCGGTACAATCAGCTTTTTCGTTGCCCTGCTGATCAACCCACTTAACACCCTTTCTTAAGTTGAAAGTCCAGGTCAGACCGCCATCTTCTGTTCCCCACTTTTCAGCGATAGCGGGAACCAGCTGGCCCTTGTTGTTTGTTTCCAGCAGACCTTCGTTTGTATTACACAGAACGTTCAGGTCGTTTGCCATTTCTGTATTCAGGATGAATACATTTTCCATTTCACGGTTAGCAGTTTCGAAAGTATACAGATCGGTAAGACCTGCAGACTTGTTTTCGTCACCGGAACCGCTTTCGTTTTTGCTGCCTGCACCGCCGCCGCAAGCTGTTAAGCACATAACTGCTGCCAGCGCAAATGCAAGTAATTTGGCTCTTCGTTTCATAAAGATCCTCCTTTTATAGTAATATAAATGCTCACTCTCCGCATAAAATATGTATGGAGACTGAGAAACATTTCGGAGCAAAACTGACTGCCTGTTCAGTCGTTGTAGATTGTTGACAATCTGAAAACAGATTGCCTCTGTCATAGGATCCCGTACCTCAGCCCGCCTCGGATGTACACCCGGTCTGCACTCTGTACTCTGCAGATGCTTCCCTCTTCATCTGACTGACTGCGTCCATATAGTGGCTTTCAATGGTTTTCAGAATCAAATCCAGATCACCTGTCTTCAGACTGTCCAGTAAAATCCTGTGGATATTATACTGACGTTCGTGCAGTTTGTCTTTATAGACGCCGCCGTTTTTCACCGCCAGATAACTGCCGTAATTCAGATCTTCCCATGCTTTGTGCAGGCGCTTCATGCCTGACTTTTGAATGATAATTCCGTGAAATTCCTGATCACATTCCACCACACCCTGAAAATCATTGGGTTCCAGTTTACGCATCCGTTCCAGCACAGACTCCATCCGTCTGAACTCCGACTCGGTAAAACGACCTCCATATGACCTGACAGCAAGGATCTCATAGGTTGAACGCATCAGATAGATTTCATACACATCGTTGATATCCAGTCTGCTGATGGAACATCCCACATTTCTCTCATAGGTCAGAAGTCCTTCCTGCTCCAGCTGGCGAAGCGCCTCGCGGATCGGTCCTCTGCTGACTCCCAGTTCTTCTGATAGATTCTGTTCAATGATACGCATACCGGGAACGTATTCCTGATTCATGATTCTGGTGCGGATTTCATCAGCAACATTTTCACGCAATGTTTTGTATCGTAATCTGCTCATAAATCCGTTCTCTTAACCTGTAAACCTTGTTCAAATGGAAGCTGCTTCCTGCCGTCTGCTGTACCAATCAGAAATGTCCTGCAGTTCGAACAACCTTCCAATACGAAAAAAGGGGCTGAACACGCGCTTGATAGTGTGACCAACCCTCTTTCACTGTCGTTTAAATTTTAATACGCAAACGAGGCATTGTCAAGTTCTTTCAGCCTGACAATGCCAAATCCTTCTCAAATAAGATATTATTTTATCATGGAGCACTTCATACAGATCCGGATCAAATACTCATTTATCCAGGAAATATCTGACCTTCCGATCTCTGTATCCTGTTATCTTCCTGTAAAAAATTTCCTGATTCTTGCGATGAAGGAGTTATCATCTGTATAACGTCTGATATCTGCTTCATCGAATCTCTGGCTTGCTCTCCAGTCCGCATAACAGGTGTCGTTCAGTGCTACAAATAAACAATCGGTTGCATCCAGATTTCTGTTCAGTGTAAATGTTGTCATAATGATTCCTCCTTCTCTATTGTCTTTCTCTGAAAGACATTTGTTAAACTATGGGAAACTCTTTCAGGTTTTCCGAATTTGTTTTCTTCTTTTTGTTAATTACATTATAGTACATTTTTTCTGGAAGTAAATGGTGGTAAAGTTTAAATAAATATGCTAAAATTGTGCTCAGAATACATATTTCTGACATTATAACTTTAAATATAAAAAGAAAGGAAATGATTACCATGGCAGTTACATTAAAAAAACTTTGTACGGAAAATGGAAATCCCTGTAAATTGTCCCTGTTGGCAGGACAAAACAGTTTTCGCAACTCGGTTACCTGGGTTTATGTACTGGAAGATGAATCCCTGATCCGGTATTTTCACGGATCGGAACTGGCGGTAACCACCTGTATGAAATTCCCTTCCGATCCCAACTGGCTGATGACTCTGGTGCGGGCACTTTATAATAGAAAGGCTGCCGGTCTGGTAGTTAATGTTGGTAAATTCATCTTTGAAATTCCCGCGGAAGTCATCGATTTCTGTGACCGGTACGACTTTCCCATTCTGATCATGCCCTGGGAAATTCACATTACCGATATGATCCAGTCCTTCTGTACCCGTGTCATCCTTGAACAGCAGGAAACCGTTCTCCACGATAATGCCATACGGGATGCCATCCTGAAAAGAGGCAATGAAACCGAATACCGGGAAATCCTGAGCCGTTATTACAATCTGGACGGTAAATTTCTGGTGATCCTGATCAATACCGTTGTAAATAAAGACGGCGAATCCACCAAATCCGATGAAACCGAATACCGTTTCATCAACCATATCCGTCGCTTTAAAACCAAACACAATCTGAAGGGATTCCGTGTGGGAATGATCAGCTATGAAACCTACGAACTGATGATACTGAACAATATGGATCCGGAGCTTCTCCCGTCCATTCGTGATATGGTTATGGAAGTTTTTACCGAGGCAGCCAGTTCCAAAAGCATTTACATCGGTGTGGGAATCCCTGTGGATGGTATTTCCCAGATCAACAAAAGCTTTCACCGGGCCAAAACCGCCCTGCAAATGGCAGTTTACTATCAGGAACCCTACATTAAATTTGAAGATATGGGATTTTACAAAATACTGTTTTCTCTGAAAGACGACGATCTGCTCACAGCATATGCCGAAGAAATTCTGGGACCGCTGGAAGAATACGAGAAAAACCACCATGGGTATATGGAATTGCTGAAATCATATATTGAACATGACCGCAGTCTGGAAAAAACAGCAGAAGCGCTGTTTTTGCACAGAAATACGGTCAATTACAGAATCCAGAAAATAAAAACCATCCTGAACAACCCGCTGAAAACCCTCAATGACCTGTTTCCCTTTCAGGTTGCCTTTGCCATAAGAGAGATGGAAAACCACACCATAAAACACGAATAGATGCGGCTTCCATCTTTCTCATTTTCAGAATTCCCTTCGGATCAGCTGATTTTATCTTCGATTGCTTCTTCTCCAGATCAGCTGTTTCTCCGCAGCCCGGATCAGATCATCTCTGAAATCCGGATGGGCGATGGAGATCAGTTTCTCCGCACGTTCCCAGGTGGTCAGGCCTTCCATATTCACCACACCATATTCCGTGGCAATATAGTATACCTGACTTCTGGGAGAGGTTATGATATCCCCTCCGCTGAAATGGGACAGGATATTGGATTTATGTTCCCCATTTTTATCAATATAGGAAGAATTCAGACAGATAAAGGATTTGCCGCCCCGGGATAAGGATGCTCCCTCCAGAAAATCCAGCTGCCCGCCGGTTCCGCTGATCTGCTTCATCCCTACACTTTCTGCGCTGACCTGCCCAAACAGATCCACGCTGATGCAGCTGTTGATGGAAACCATATTATCAATCTGCCCGATAATATCCGGCCGATTCACATAATCCATGGGATAGGCCAGCACCGTCGGGTTATCATCCAGCCAGTCATAGAGCTTCCTGGAACCGATGGCAAACCCCAGTATGCTCTTGCCCGGATTGATATTTTTACACCGGTTGGTCAGTTTGCCCGCCTCATGGAGCTTCAGATACGCATCGGAACAAAGCTCCGTATGCATACCCAGATCCTTCAGATCAGACTCCGCCAGCATGGTACCCACCGCATTGGGAAGACTGCCGATCCCCAGCTGAAGGGTGGAGCCATCCCGAATATGCGGAATTACCTGGGCTGCAATCTGCATCTGCTGTTCCGTCACAGGCTTTTCCATCAGATCCGGAAAGGGATCATGAGGACCTTCCACAATATAATCCACTTCCGAAATATGAATACAGTCGTCATATCCGCCCCGCATCTTCGGCAGATGTTCATTGATTTCCACAATTACAACCTTAGCCTTCCGCAGAATCTCTGCAGAAGTGCCTGTATTGACCGACAAATTGAAATATCCGTGTTTATCCATGGGCGGCAGGGAAATCATCGCCACATCCACATCCAGGAAAAAATGATAATATGCCGTCAGATTGTGAAAAACCATTGGAATAAAATAGCACTGTCCCTTCGCACAGCGCTTCCGTTCATAGGAGCTGCAGTGCCAGGTATTATAAGTAAAATGCTCCTGCTCCGGATCACACTCCATAATCTCTATGGGACCTTCCAGCATATTTCCCCTGACCTTCACATCCCTCAGTTCATCTTTTCTGGCTGCAAGAGCCCGATCCAGAAGCACCGGTTTGGACGTGGCTGTGGTATAATCCACCCAATCCCCGCTTTTTACCACCTCAACCGCTTCCTCCGGTGTCCGCAGCTTTCTCTGATACTCCTGATAAATGGTCATAAAATCCCCTCCCGACTTCCGATCATCTCCGGCCATCCGTTTCTAAAGTGATCTGCTTTTGTTTTATCATTTTCAAAGTGATTTTCTTCCATTTTATCATTAACGCCTGGGATACTCAATAAAAAAAGCATCTGAGGACAGCATATTTCATCTGTCCACAGAAGCCTTTCTGTTCAATCCAAATGTATTATGAATATAGAATTTTCCGTTTTTTACTCTTTTTCAAAGAAAGCAACTGCAACCACATTAGGACCCACATGGGTTCCGATTACACTGCCTACGGTTCCAAAGGGCATTTCCTGTACTTCTGTCTGCCACAGGTCAGCGCTGTCCTTCAGATATTTCTGCAGCAGCGCATCGGATTTACCGCTATAGGCAGCAAAATAAGGACGTTTAAAGTCCACACCGCTGCCTTCCTGAATCAATTTACGCAGAAGGTTGTTTCCGGCTTTGGATCCTCTTGCCTTTCCTGCCATCTCCACCAGACCATCTTTCACCGTTACAACCGGTTTGATGTTCAGAAGCCCGCCGGCAAAAGCCGTCGCTGAAGAAATTCTTCCGCCTTTCTTCAGATATTCCAATGTATCCAGAAGAGCCAGCACACGAACTCTCTTTTTTTCTTCATTCAATTTTTCAACGATTTCCTCAGCAGCCAATCCCTGTTTCAGCAGTTCCAGACCGCGCTCAACGAGAATACGCATACCAAGACTGACATTTGCACTGTCTACGACAAACACTTTTCTCGGAAACTCGGCTGCAGCAATACATGCACTCTGATAGGTACCGGAAAGTGCACCGGAGATGGTGATTGCAATAACCGTATCACCTTCTGATACAACTTTTTCAAAAACCTCTTCGAAACGATAGGGCGGAACCTGTGATGTCACCGGCAGGTTTTCACATGATTCCAGTTTATCATAAAATTCTTCATGTCCCAGTTCTACTGCATCCAGATACTCCTGCCCCTCAAAAGAAACAGTCAGCGGCACATGAACCATACCCTTTTTTTCTGCCTCAGCAGGTAAAATATCAGAACCGGAATCAATAACAAATCGAATAGCCATAATCTCTCCTTATATAATTTGCAAATCCAATTTCATCAAATGTCGCACATTACATTACCATACATAAACCATTCTGTAAACCAATTTCGTAATTCGGTACAGGAAATACTGCACTTTTGAAAAAACATGCACAGCGTTTCCCTGGATTGGCTCTGAACAGAAACTACTATTTATTTAAATCAAATCCCTTCCCTGCATCAGAATGGTTTTCAGAATTCAATTTTTTTGTTATACTAATAACAAATTTCAATCGAAATCACAACTTAGTGATATTGACCATACCTATAAAACAGAAATAAAATCTGTCCGAATCCTCTTTCACACAACAGTATGTATTCTCAACAGGTCGGACAGCATACAGAAGGGAGTACATATGGATAAAATCGGTGTAATTCACGGCAGATTTCAGGTTCTGCATAAAGATCATGTGAAATATCTTCTGGCAGGAAAAGCCCGCTGCAAAAGACTTATCATCGGGATCTGCAATCCGGAACCGGATCTGACCAGATATACCAGCACAAATCCCCACCGTTCCAAACGAAGTGCAAATCCCATGACTTATTATGAACGCGCGGAATGCATCCGGCTTGCCATGCTGGAAGCCGGTGTTTCAGAAAGTGAATTCATGATTGTTCCGTTTCCTGTCAACTACCCTGAAAAACTCGCAAACTATGTCCCCATGGATGCTGCATTTTATATCACCATCTACGATGAGTGGGGACGGGAAAAATATCATATGCTGAAACAGGAACTGGGTTTGAAGGTTACTGTGCTCTGGAACGTTCCACTGGAAGAAAAGGGCATCAGCGCCAGCACCATCCGGGAATGCATCTGCAATCACACGGACTGGGATTTTTATGTTCCGCCCTGTGTCTATCAGTACATTACAGAACATCGGATCGATGAACGGATCAGAGCATATATGATGGAAGAAAAACGTATTTCTCCAGACGAGTCATAGCCTCTTTCACGAGAGAGAACGGCACTGCAAAGTTCATACGGATTCCCCAGGGATCATGGAACGGCGCACCCTTCTGCCATGCAACACCCACATCCCAGCCGGCCTGCACCAGTTCATCAATGGTGCATCCCGCTTTTTTACAATAATCTTCACAATGTAAAAACATCATATAGGTTCCCTGGGGTTTTGCTGTCGTCACTCCATCAAAATGCGTGGTAATAAAATCATATGCATAATTGATGTTGCCGCTGAGCACTTCACACAGTTCATCCACCCACTCATGGCCCTCCGGTTTATAAGCACCGATCAGCGCATGCATGGACAGAACATTCATGGAATTATAATGGGACATATCCGCTGTATGACACATGCGGTCCCGGAGATAGTCATTGTAAATGATGTGGTAACTGCCGATCAGACCTGCCAGATTGAAGGTTTTGCTGGGCGCATAAATGGCAATAGTACGATTCTTTGCATCCTCACTGATGCTCTGTGTGGGAATATGTCGATTCCCGTTCAGGATAATATCCGACCAGATTTCATCCGAAATCACATAACAGTCATTGGCTGCATACACTTCCATGGCCTTTTCAATTTCCCAGGCTTCCCATACCCGGCCGCAGGGATTATGAGGGCTGCAGAAAATCGCCAGATGAATCTTATTGGCCTTTAATCTGCGGTCCATATCTTCATAATCCATTCTCCAGACACCATTTTCATCCTGAACCAGAGGACTCAGCTCGGCCACACGTCCGGTATCCTCCAGAGAATGGGTAAATCCGATATAGGTGGGACTGTGAAGCAGTACCTTTTCTCCCGGTGCTGTAAATGCCTGCAGTGCAGAACATACACAGCCCAGAACACCATTTTCATATCCGATATGCTCCGCCTTCAGCCCGGTCACATGGTTGCGGGTCTCCTGCCAGCTGATAATCGACTGATAATATGCATCCGATGGAGAAAAATATCCGAATGCCGGATGATTCACACGATCAATGATAGCTTCCTGTATGGTGGGAACAGTAGCAAAATTCATATCCGCAACCCACATGGGAATTGCCGAAAAACCCTCCTTCGGTGCTGTGGGAGCAGAAGACCAGCTCCCCTTGCTGCCAATGGCATCCACCGCAATGGCATCCCTGCCTCTTCGATCCATTATTGTGGTAAAATCGTATTTCATAACTTATTCCTCACTTTGTTCTTCGTATTCTGTGAAATTTTCCGAACCCATTTCGGTCATGTACCATCTTAATCCAATTTTCCGGTCATGTCCAGTATGCCGGTGTGAGCCACATTTAAGAAACATACGTCGTTTTCAGAATTAACTCTCAGCAGTAACAATAACCTGATGTTTTACGCAGATAGAAACGAAAACCGGAACAAGTGAAAAAGAAAGTCACTGTCAGAAACAGCCGGAGAACATTTTTTACAGAAAAATAATGCCTGTCTGCGGTACTGTCTCTATACTTTTCTGAATATTTTTGATACAATAGCAGTCATTCATATACTCCCGGAGTTCTGTACATAGAAACGGTTCCGGGAGTTCATTAAGGAAATGGAGGGAAACTATGAGTACAATTACAATTCCTGAAGGCTACACTCCCGCCCTCAATTTAAAGGAAACGCAGATCGCAATCAAAAAAGTAAAAGACTTCTTTCAGCGTGAATTATCTGCTCAGCTGAACCTGAAGCGAGTATCCGCACCTTTATTCGTTTCACCGGATTCCGGTCTGAACGACAACCTGAACGGCGTTGAGCGTCCTGTAAGTTTTGGCGTAAAAGAACAGAATGATGCACCCTTTGAGGTGGTTCATTCTCTGGCAAAATGGAAACGACTTGCATTAAAAAGATACGGTTTCAATGTGGGTGAAGGTCTGTTCACCGATATGAATGCAATCCGCCGCGATGAAGATACGGATAACATCCACTCCCTTTATGTGGATCAGTGGGAC
>JALETI010000160.1 GCA_022781515.1 Lachnospiraceae bacterium | reverse complement strand
TTCCAGTCCCAATGCAAAACAGGTGGTGGAAAGGCCATCCCCATCTACAGATACATCCGAAATAATCGTCACACTGTCCAGTTCATTTTCATAGGAATAACCGGTATGCGGGTTCAGAATATGATGATACTTTTTCCCATCCTGTTCAATATATCTTTCATAGGTCCCTGAGGTCACAACGGAACAGTCTTCCACGTATACAGCTGCCTTGATACCTGCAGTATTTTTCGGATCCCTGATTCCGATTCCAAATTCGTTTCCGGAAGGTTTTTTTCCGATACACAGTACATTTCCGCCTAGATTGATGGTTGCACTGTTGATTTTCATGTCCGTCAGATAACTTTTAATCTGATCTGCAATATAGCCCTTGGCAATGGCACCAAGATCGATTCCCATTCCTTCACCTAATGTTACATGATTCCCTTCTATCTGAATGTTATGATAGTCCACATAGGGAAGTCTGCTCTCAATTAATGATGCATCCGGTACGGTACCTTCTCCTGAGGAAAAATCCCAAAGGGATGAAATCGGTTCAATGGCAATATCAAAGGCCCCTTCTGAAATCTCACTGTAATATAACCCTTTTTCCAGTAATTCCAGGGTATCTTCTGACAATTCTGCTTCCTTCTGCGCATTCAAAACAGAAATTTCACTGTCCTCTATCGTTCTGGAAAGTTTTTTCTCATACCTGCTGCAGATACTCAGACATTCTGTCAGGATTTCGTCATATTCTTTCTCCGTGTAATGAATCCCCTCTTCTGTACCGTAAAGATCAATTTGTATCTCCGTATTCAAAGCATAACTCAGACGGCTGGCAATCGGTTCATCTGTTTTTCCGGACGAAGAAGTCCATCCGCCGGTTCCAGAACATCCGCTCAGCATCATGACAGTTCCAAGCACTAACGCCGCCATTCGTTTTGACAGATTGCTTTTTTTCCAGGTTTTCTGTAGATTTAACAGGTTTGATCTGTTCTGCGTTTTCTGTAGATTTAATTTGTGTTGCATATTCTGCGTTTTCTGCATTTTTAATTCCCCTTATTTACTGCAAAATTTCTTTTGCAGAACCAGTCTATATTTCTCAGTCTGTATTTCTCTCAGATTATAATACAGGAAAAATGAGAATACTACAAGAATCAGGTGAAGTATCCCTTGAGTTATAAAGCATTTTCAAGTATAATCCATATATGCTCTTGACTGGCAAAATTTCACAATATGTTTTGCCGTTGAATTTTTTTGCATTTATTTGCATTTATTTGCATTTATTTAAGGAGGAAATCTCTATGATTAAGCTTTTAGAAAATGGCGCATATCTTTTAAACGGTACGGAACTGATTGAAGATTCCAATGATGTTTCAGCCGTTCTGCATGCAAAGCTTGGCAGTGCTGTTCCCAACCAGGCAGAAGCTGCCAAAGGTACCATGGCGTACAATATTTTACAGGCTCATAATACATCCGATGATCCTTCACAGTTGAAGATCAAATTCGACTGTCTGACATCCCATGATATTACATATGTCGGTATTATCCAGACTGCAAGAGCCAGCGGACTTGAAAAATTTCCGATTCCCTATGTTCTGACCAACTGCCACAACAGCCTCTGTGCCGTTGGCGGTACCATCAATGAAGATGATCACATGTTTGGTCTTACCTGTGCACAGAAATACGGCGGAATCTACGTTCCCCCTCATCAGGCAGTTATTCACCAGTATGCCCGTGAAATGCTGGCCGGTTGCGGTAAAATGATTCTGGGTTCCGACAGCCATACCCGTTATGGTGCGCTGGGTACCATGGCAATCGGTGAAGGCGGCGGCGAACTTGCCAAACAGCTACTGGGTCGTACATATGACGTAAAAATGCCCGGTGTTATCGCTGTTTACCTGACCGGCGAACCCATGAAGGGTGTCGGCCCGCAGGACGTTGCCCTTGCCCTGATCGGTGCAACCTTTGCCAATGGTTACGTAAACAATAAGGTCATGGAATTTGTGGGACCCGGCGTGAAGAATCTGAGTGCAGACTTCCGTATCGGCATCGATGTTATGACCACAGAAACCACCTGTCTGTCATCCATCTGGACCACAGATACAACTATTTCTGATTACCTGGCATTACATGGTCGTGCAGATGCCTATAAAGAATTAAATCCTGCACCGGTTGCATACTATGATGGTGCTATTATTGTCGATCTGAGCACCATTAAACCCATGATTGCCATGCCTTTCCATCCCAGCAACACCTATGAAATCGATGAATTAAAGGCAAATCTGGATGATATCCTTTCGGATGTAGAAAAAAGAGCCCGTGTATCTTTTGGCAAGGACTGTGATTTCACTCTCCGCAACAAAGTAATTAACGGAAATCTTTATGTTGACCAGGGTATTATCGCCGGATGTGCAGGCGGCGGCTATGAAAATATTGTTGCTGCAGCGGATATTCTGCGCGGTAAATTTACCGGTGATGATAAATTCACATTAAGTGTATACCCTGCTTCCACTCCCATTTTCCTGGAACTGGTGAAAAACGGTAGTGTGGCGGATCTGATGACAGCCGGTGCAATTGTCAAGACAGCATTCTGCGGTCCCTGCTTCGGTGCCGGTGACACACCCGCCAATGGTGCATTCAGTATCCGTCACTCCACCAGAAACTTCCCCAACAGAGAAGGTTCCAAAATTCAGAGCGGCCAGCTTTCCTCTGTTGCATTAATGGATGCCCGTTCCATTGCAGCTACAGCTGCCAATAAAGGCTTCCTTACTGCAGCAACCGACCTGGATACCGAATTTACCGGTAAGAAATACTTCTTTGACAGCACAATTTACGAAAACCGTATCTATGACAGCAAGGGAGTTGCTCATCCGGAAGTAGAAATTCAGTTTGGTCCCAACATCAAGGACTGGCCTTCCATGGTACCGTTAACAGAAGACCTGCTCCTTCGTGTGGCATCTGTTATCCATGATCCGGTTACCACAACTGATGAACTGATTCCCTCCGGTGAAACTTCTTCCTATCGTTCCAATCCTCTGGGGCTGGCAGAATTCACTTTATCCAGAAAAGATCCTGCTTACGTTGGAAAAGCAAAGGCTGTCAGAACCGTTGAAGAAGGTCGCCGTGAAGGAAACTGCCCCTGCCAGACGGAAGATCCTGCTTACGCTGAAGCATTCCGTGTCATCAAGGAAAGCTATCCTGAATTAAAAGCATCCGAAACAGGTATCGGAAGCACAATTTATGCAGTGAAACCCGGTGATGGTTCCGCCCGTGAACAGGCGGCATCCTGTCAGAAGGTTCTTGGCGGCTGGGCCAATATTGCAAGAGAATATGCAACCAAACGGTATCGTTCCAACCTGATTAACTGGGGTATGCTTCCCTTCTTACTGGATCAGGAAGAACTTCCCTTCGATCTGGATGGATTTGTATTTATTCCCGGTATCCGTTCTGCAATCGAAAACAAAACAAGTGTCATCACTGCATACGCAGTAAAAGAAACCCTTGTTCCATTCGAATTACGTCTCGGAGACCTGACAGACGATGAACGTAAGATTATTCTTGCCGGCTGTCTGATCAACTTCTATAAAAACTAAAGCCAAATTCAAGTCGAAGACATATGAGATATGTGAGGACCTGCCCCCGGATTCGGCGGTCTGCGCAGACATTTCATTAATCATCGATTTGAATGGATTTAAATTTAAAAAAGACTGTTTATCTGATTATCAAAATTACTCAACGCATCCGCTGAATGATTGTGATTATTAGAAAATAGTCTTTTTTGTGTTACGATGCTAATACATTTATTTCAAATTTCATTCTTATAACATCTTATTTTTATTATATTCCATTCATATGAATCGTAATTCATTTAAATCAACGAGTGCTGAGACTTGATGCCGGAATTTGGTTTGTACAGTACTTCCATTAAATTATTTATAATTGCTTTTCATAACAGATTTCTTCCGGATAAATTCCCGGTTTTACCATTCCATGGGTAACAAATCCATTTGCCTCATAAAACTTTCTTGCACGAATATTTTCCCGGAATACCCACAACATACCCCTGTCATATCCTTCCTCTTTCATATCATGCAAAACACGGTTCAGCATCTTCGATCCGTAACCTTTTCTCCAGTTGTCTTGCAAACTGTGAATACAGATCAATTCCGCATACTCAGACACACTTTCCGTTCGTGATCTGTCCCACCATGCAATGCAATGAGGCCTTCCGTCCACTTCCAGAATATATCCATTTCCCTTGTCTGCATCCAGAAGTTTCTTATACATCCGGATTGTCGGCTCCATTTCTGTACATTTATCAAGTATCTCATCCTCTAAAATCCCTTTAAATGCTGCTTTCCAGCTTTCCGTCTGAATATGTGCCAGGGAAACTTCATCACCCTTTTCTGCTTTTCGAATGGAAAACCCCATTACATTTTCTCCCTTCCTTTGTGTTCACATTTTTCACCCCAATATGCCCATTTGTCCCTTTGCGCATTGCATAGTACATATCATGATGTTGGGGCAAAAGGTTTGCCTCATGATACAAACGGATTTCTCCGCATTTTACGTTCCCAAAATCCTGAAGACATGACCTATTGACTCTTGTATCATATTATAAATTGTAAATTGTTTTTACATAATCCATTCTGGAAGCCATATTGGAGAAAAGCAGATCCACAATCGTAATAGCCGTCATCGCTTCTACTACTACTACCGCGCGTGGAACAATAATGGGATCATGTCTTCCATGAATCACCATATCTGTTTTTTTTCCATCTTTCGTTATCGTATGCTGTTCTCTGCTGATGCTGGGAGTGGGCTTTATTGCAGCTCGAATAATGATATCACTTCCATCACTCATACCTCCCAGAATACCTCCTGCATGATTTGTTTTTTTGATAACATGTCCATCTGCATCCAGATCAAACTCGTCATTGTTCACGGAGCCTGTACTCTCTGCAACTGCAAATCCATCACCAATTTCAAATCCTTTTACTGCTCCAATTGACATGATGGCTTTTGCAAGATTGGCATCCAGTTTATCAAATACGGTATCTCCTATTCCTGCAGGCATATTTTTTACAATGCATTCAATTATACCTCCTGAAGAATCCTGTTCATGGATTTTTGTTTTCAGATATTCTTCTGCTTCCTTTGCCGCATCCACATCCGGCATATACATTTTATTATTCAGAATTTCTTCTTTATTAAACTTAGCGGGATCAATCTGTACCGGTCCTATGGATTTTGTATATGCATACACTTCAATTCCCAATTCTTTCAGAATCTTCATTGCCACAGCTCCGCCTGCAACTCGTCCAATGGTTTCCCGACCCGAAGATCTGCCGCCGCCCCGGTAATCACGAATTCCGTATTTCTGATCAAACGTATAATCAGCATGTCCCGGACGATAGGAATATGCAATCTGACCATAATCTCTGGATCTCTGATCTTTATTCCAAACCATCATGGATATGGGAGTCCCTGTGGTTTTGCCTTCGAAAACACCAGATAATATCTGTACTTCGTCTCCTTCTTTTCTCGCTGTTGTAAACTGACTCTGACCCGGTTTTCTCCGATCCAACATCCGCTGAACATCACTTTCTGTCAATTCCAGACCTGCCGGACATCCATCCACAACAACACCTAATGCTTTCCCATGGGATTCTCCCCATGTGGAAACTGCAAATAATTTTCCATATACTGAACCTGCCATATTACCTTTCCTTTTCTATTTATATATTATTTATTATTTATGGTTCTCCGCCATATACTTCTTTGTTTAACAAAATCAAATCGGTGCTTTCAGAGATTAAATTCCCACTGAGACATGTTTGTTATTGCTCTCACCTATTGAGGGGAGAGTCGTCTCTGAATGAGATAATTGAAATTTTTCCATATTTCTAATATCCGCAGAGTGTTTCACGTGAAACATTTTACACCTTTTTTCATCATTTTGTTAATGTTCAAATACCCTATTATATTAATTCAGAATGCAAATAATGTCCACAAAAAAAGATGAAACATCAATTTTTAATGACATTTCATCTTCTTTCATTCAAATCGACGCTTGCGGAGATTTGGCGCCGGATTCGGTTTGCAAAGCAAACATTTTCTTATTCGAATTCCGTGCGCAGTCTCCGTTATTTTGCAATAGCTTTATCCAATGCCTTCTGTTCTTCTCTTCCCAGAGCAAGCTCGCATTTTCCATTTTCAATGGTCTTCATGTAAAGGTAACTGCCTTCTCTTGTATGAATGGAATTCATGATAATACCGGTATTGCTTTTATCAAGCAATGCCATGGCAAAACTGATCTGCCCACCTAAACCTTTTAATGCATCATACTTTTCAATTCCGGTCTTCTGATAACATATCTGAATATTATTATCCATATCCTGTATTTTTTTCTGAATTTCAGCATTTTCCCGGTTCAGCTTATCTATCAAAGCAGCCTGGTTTTGAATCATCTCTTCCAGTGATACTGCTTCACTTCCCATCATGAATTTACTGTACTGTTTTTTCAGCTTTGCCATTTTAAAGAGTGAAACAATCACCATAAGCAGGAGTAACGCAGTTAATCCGCCAAGGCCTGCAATGATATAGGCAGGATCAATTAATAAATTGTTCAACATACTTTTTTCTAACATTTTTCTTTTCTCCCTACCGATGCACTAACACATTTCAAAGCAAATACTTCTCTTATTTCGAATCTATACTCGAATCTGCTCTTCTCTCCGATCGACTCTTATGTGCAGCGAAATTTCCATACTATACTGGTTTCAATTATTCCATATCACCCGGAAGTTTCTGAAGAAGCTCAAGAAGTCGTTCCAATTCATCCATGGAATAATATTCAATTTCTATTTTTCCTTTATCATCTTTTTTCTTTTTGATGCTGACCTTTGTTCCCATGACTCTCTTCAGAATATCTTCATAATTTCTATACACAAGACGAATCTTCTCTTCCAGAGGGTCAATTTCTTTTTTCTTTTCTTCATCCAGAATATGAGGTTCTTTCATCTGTCGGACTAGTTCCTCTGTTTCACGGACAGATAATCCTTCTTCTACGATGCGCATTGCAATATCATATTGTTCATCCGGATTTTCCAATGCAAGTAGGGAACGGGCATGACCGTTGGTGATTTTACCTTTTGAAAGCAGTTCTTTTACACCTTCATCCAGTTTTAACAGACGAACCGTATTAGCAATTGCGGTTCTGCTCTTTGATACTTTCCTGGATAATTCCTCCTGTGTCATATTGAACTCCTGCATCAATTTCTGATATGCCATCGCCTCTTCAATGGGATTCAGATCTTCTCTCTGCAGGTTTTCAATTAAGGAAAGTTCCATAATCTGCTGTTCTGTAAGATTTTTCACAATCACAGGAACCGTTTTTAACCCTGCAATCTTTGCAGCTCTCCATCTTCTTTCACCGGTCACAATTTCAAAATGCTCATCTTTTTTTACAACTACCAAGGGCTGAATAATACCGTGCTGCTTAATTGAATCAGCCAGTTCATTCAATGCATCTTCTTCAAAATTTTTGCGTGGCTGTTCTTTATTGGGTTCTACCAGACTGATTTTCACTTCAAAATCTGCTGCAGATTTTTCATCTGCATTGGAATCCGTATTTTGTATTCTCTCTCTTTCTGTTTTCTTTTCTGAATTATCATTCTTCATAGCACTCTGAGGAATCAGAATATCAAGACCTTTTCCAAGACCACTCTTTCTTGCCATGTTACCCCCCACCTATTCATCTTTTCCATCTGAAAATATGTTTCAATCGACGCTTGCAGAGATTTGGCGCCGGATTCAGTTTGCAAAGCAAACATTTTTTATTTGCTCATCATTTGTTAATCAACTGAAGAATACGCATCATTCTCAATTACTTCTTCGGCCAGAAGTCGATAGGCTTCCGCTCCGGATGATTTTGCATCATAGTAATTAATTGGCAAACCATGGCTGGGTGCTTCTGCTAATCTTACATTTCTGGGTATAATAGTTTTGTAAATATTCTGCTGCAGATGTCCTTTTACGTTTTCCACCACCTGTAAGGAAAGATTGGTTCTTGCATCGAACATGGTGAAAACCACACCTTCGATTTCCAATGAAGGATTCAATCTTTCTTTCACTAAACTGATGGTATAAATCAACTGGCTCAAACCTTCCAATGCATAATACTCACACTGAATCGGAACCAGTACTGTATCTGCAGTTGTCATTGCATTGATCGTAAGCATATTTAACGAAGGAGGACAGTCAATAATGATAAAATCATAGTTGTCTTTAATCTTCGCAATATTTTCTTTTAATATGTATTCTTTTTGATCGATACCAATCAATTCAATTTCGCAGCCGGATAAATCAACATTAGACGGCAGTACATCCAGATTATCAAATACATTTTTAACAACACATTCTTCGATTGTTGCTTCTCCCAACAGCAGATCGTATACTGTATAGTTCTGATCATTCTTATCCAGACCAAGACCACTTGTACAATTCCCCTGCGGATCCATGTCAATTGCAAGAACATGTTTATCTTTAGCTGCCAGACAGGAAGCCAGGTTAATACTTGTAGTACTCTTTCCTACTCCACCCTTCTGGTTAGCAACAGCAATTACTCTTCCCATGATAAGTCTCCTATATAACGTAATAGTTTGTACTGTTCAGAGACAAGCAGATTTACACAAAAAGTGCAGTGAATGCTTGCATTCATGAGCACTTTTTTGTAAATCTATATGGCGGATACGCCACACCGAGGAAACACGCAGTGTTTTCGAGGTTGGATCTGAACAGTAACCTGAAATTGATACAGAGCAAGAATCTTGCCCTATGAAACAAAATCTGTTGCTATTATATCACCTTTCA
>JALETI010000147.1 GCA_022781515.1 Lachnospiraceae bacterium | reverse complement strand
CCAGACTGGATGAAGACAGACTGGAAATCTGCTTTGCATACGGGGTGAACGGACAATATCGGATGATCCGCATGTATTATGCAGAAAGAGAGAATATACTGGACGGAGAACCTGTTTTTTCAGAGATGAAACCCAATGCGTGATGGGGTGCCGCTTTTGAGCGGCACCCTTTTTTCATACTGTTTTTCTGCAGTTTTTCTTCATATCCCTCTGTTTGTCCACATATAATGTAACAATTCAGGGGAGGTGAGGCAATGGAAAAAGAAAAGTACGGAGAAATTCTTTCCGTTCTGCCCATCCGGCTCCGGTCTGTGATGGAAAGCCGGATGCAGGAGGACCCTCGCCTGCAGGAAATCCGGCTGCGGACAGGCCGGCCGGCAGGGGTCTGCAGGGATGGAAAAGAAGTGTTTCTGACAGAGACCGGTCTTCTTACTGCAGCCGATATACAGGAAACCATGGAGTTTGTCAGCCGGTTTTCCATGTATGCTTACGAGGACGAACTCCGGCAGGGATATCTGACGATCCGGGGAGGCCATCGGGTGGGTATCGCAGGAAAAGTGGTTTTGCAGCAGGGGCTCATCCGGTCTGTCCGGGATATTTCCGGTATCCATATTCGAATTGCCGGTGCGTGGAAGGATTGTGCACTTCCTGTCCTTCCCTGGGTTTATGAAATGGGAGATTTAATAAATACGCTGATTCTTTCCCCACCGGGAAAAGGAAAAACGACACTTTTGCGAGATCTGATCCGTCTGGTTTCGGATGGAAACCATGATGGGGAGGGGCTGTCAGTTTCGGTTGTGGATGAACGGGGAGAAATCGGAGCCTGTGAAAGAGGAGTTCCCCAGCATGATCTGGGGATGCGGACCGATGTACTGGATGGCTGTCCGAAGGTCCATGGGATGCGGATGATGCTCAGAAGCATGTCTCCACAGGTGATTGCGGTGGATGAAATCGGCAGTATGTCGGATCTGGAAGCCATTATGGAAATCTGTGGCTGCGGCTGCCGGATTCTGGCAACGGCGCATGCGGATTCACTGGAACATCTGGTTCAGAAGGAAGGGTTTTCCCGGTTGTATCAGCAGCAGCTTTTTGGCAGATACCTGCTTCTGGACGAACAGAAGGTGGGAAAAATCCGGGCTGTCTATGATGAAAAGGGAGAGAAAATTCTAAGATAGGGCAACGGAGGAATATATGATTCGATTGACTGGAATTACGATGATTGCGGCGGCAGTTTTTTTTCTGGGCATGCAGAAAAGCTTTCTGATGAAAAAAAGGATTGCATCTTTATATCAGTTCAAAACCGTTCTGCATATGCTTCGCGGTGAAATTGCATTCAGCGGAAGGATTCTGGAGGATGCACTTATGGATATCAGTGAACGGTGCGGCGAACCTTTTGATCGTTTTTTCGAAGAAATAAGCAGTAAAATGAAAAACGAAAGGGGGCGATCCTTTTCGGATATATGGGTGGAAGCAGAAATTCTGCTGGACGGCAGCGGCATGGAAGAGGAAGAACTGCATCTGCTTCGTAAGATGGGAAAAGAACTTGGTTTTCTTGATATGGAAATGCAGCTGAATACCATTTCCCTGGTGGAAAACGGACTGGAACCGATCATCGGGAAACTGGAACAGAACAAGGATTCTTTCTGCAGGATGTATCAGTCCCTTGGGATTCTGGGGGCCATGGCAGTGATGATTGTGATGATCTGACGGAGGCGGATATGGAGGTTGCATTATTATTCCGAATTGCAGCAGTGGGAATTCTGGTTTCAGTGCTCTGTCAGATTCTGAAACACAGCGGAAGGGACGAGCAGGCTTTTCTGACCAGTCTGGCGGGTCTTCTGCTGGTACTGTTCTGGCTGGTTCCATATATTTCAGAATTGTTTCAGACAATTCAGAATCTCTTTGAATTATAAAGGGAGGTTATCATGATTCATATTATCCTGGCAGGAGTTGCTGCTGCAATGCTGGCTTTATGGGTAAAACCGCTGAAACCGGAATATGCCCTGTTTCTGTCTCTGGCTGCCATCCTTCTTCTGATGGGTGCTTCGCTTGGCAGACTGCAGGAAATCATAGAACTGGTCAGCCGATTGATGAACCGGTCCGGCGTGGAATCGGTGTATTATCAGATCCTTTTGAAAATCATGGGACTGGCATGGATCAGTCAGCTGGCATCGGACATCTGCGATGAGGCCGGATGCAGGGCAATCAGCCAACAGATCTCAATTTATGGAAAACTGATGATACTTGCGGTCAGTCTGCCAGTCATCAACTCTGTCATTGAAACCATTGAAACCATATTTCCCGGGTGACGGACAGAATAAGGCAGGATGGCAGCAGGAGGCAATTTGAATACCGGCATGGCATCAATGAAACTGCAAAAGGACAGGATGAAGGAAAAATGTGCCGGCAGTGGGGAAATCTGGATAGAAAATGGTTCAAAAATGTGTGATGAAAGCGTGCAGAAAATGGGAGAGACAGCTGATTTCAGAGAATTACAGAGCTTACTGATTTCCATCCTGGGGTCGGATGCTCCGGATTTTTCCGATCTGGTTTCCCTGGTGAAAAGCGGAAATTTTGAAAAACTTGGGGAAATGGCAGGAAAGCAGATTTTACAGTGGGTGATGGGGGAAGGCTTGCAGTGGCAGGAAATGGGGGGAATTCTGATTCTGGTCATTCTTCTGGCCTTCATGAAAAGTATGGGGGAGGCTTTTGAAAATTCTTCCATTTCTCTGTTTTCCGGTGTGGTGATTCATCTTTTGCTGATTGCACGTCTGATTTCTCTTTTTCAAAGTTTTCAGAGTCTGACCATTGACTATCTGCAAAACAGTCTGAAATTTCTGAATGCGCTGTTTCCGGTATTGACCGTTACGGCGGCAGCAGGAGGCAGCGGACTTACCGCTGCAGGTTTTTATCTTTCATCCATCAGTGTCAGCAGTCTGATCCAGCGGGCGGCAATTTATTTCATGATTCCATTCACCGGTGTTTTTCTGGTTGCATCGCTTCTGGACTCCATTATGGAAGAACCGGTTTTTAAAGGAGTCGTGGAATTGATTCAGAAAGCTGTCGGTTTTCTTTTGAAAAGCTGCATGATATCTGCCACCGGTCTTCAGGTTCTGCAGCTGATGGTGCTGCCCAAAGCAGATTCCCTGAAAAAACAGGCACTGCTGAAAACCGTGTCGCTGATTCCCGGTGCGGGAAAGGCTGCAGATTCTGCCGCCACCGTGTTATGGGGAAGCAGTGCACTTCTGAAAAGCTGCATCGGAGCAGCAGGAATGCTCTGCATCCTTCTGATTGTATTTGTTCCGTTTTTCCGACTTTTGTGGGCCTCTTTTCTATATCATCTGCTGCTGGCCGTTTTATCTCCGGTTTCCGACAAAAAAATCTGCAGATGTCTGAAAGCTTTTGCAGCGGGAGTGGAAAATCTGGTAAAAATCATGTTTATGTCTGCGATGGTCAGCCTGATTCTGATTGCTGCCGCTGCATGGTGAAAGGAGGAACATGTTGGATACGGTTTATCTGTGGATCCGTCAGATTGCAGTTTTTACCGTGATCTGTTTTCTGGTTCTTTATCTGTTTGATGGAAAAAACAGAAAAATCATACGGTTTTATTTATCGGTACTGATGCTGGTGCTGATTTTCAGACCGGTTTTGAAGGCCGGTTCTCTGGATCAGATGATGAATCATCGTCTGTCAGAAATTTCTGAGG
>JALETI010000146.1 GCA_022781515.1 Lachnospiraceae bacterium | reverse complement strand
GTCCCGGGCTGCATCAGCTCATGGGCCAGCTGATCCGTCAGAAGCAATTCTGCCTTATACTCTTCTTTCAATACATTTAAAACAGTTGATTTCCCGGCACCTACACCGCCGGTTATTCCAATTACATATTTCATAAATCCGTTTCCTCTACATAAACCAGTTTCCTCTATATAAATCAGTTTCCCCTATTATTAGTCGAACGCACATGAGACCTGACACCTGTTATTTCGTATCATACCAGGAATTTCCGGTATGCATGTCAATTTCCAGTGTCACTTTCAATGATGCAGCACGCATCATTTCCTCTGAAAGAATCTGTTTCACCTGCTCTGCTTCATTCACATCTGCCTCAATCAGCAGTTCGTCGTGGATCTGAAGCAGCAGTCTGGAATTTTTCAGTTCTTTTTTCAGACGTCTGTCCACATGAATCATGGCGATTTTGATAATATCGGCAGCGGTTCCCTGAATCGGGGCATTCATGGCAATTCGTTCCCCGAACTGACGCTGCATGAAATTGCCGGATTTCAGTTCCGGAACCGGACGAATCCGTCCGAACATGGTTCGTGTCACACCCTGCTCTCTGGCATCACTGACCAGTTTATCCAGAAATGCTTTGATGGAAGGATAGGTTTTGTAATACTGCTCGATATAATCCTGTGCTTCTTTTCTGGTAATGCTGAGGTCTTCGCTGAGTCCAAAGGCACTGATTCCATAAACAATACCGAAATTTACTGCTTTTGCATTTCTTCGCAGCAGGGGCGTCACTTCGTTTAATGGTACATGAAATACCTGGGACGCTGTAATTGCATGGATATCTTCTGCCTGATTATAGGCATCAATCAGTCTTTCATCCCCTGACATATGAGCCAGCACCCTCAGTTCAATCTGGGAATAATCCGCATCCACAAAGACGCAGTTTTCCGCCGGGATGAAGATTTTCCGGATTTCTCTTCCCAGTTCCATACGAATGGGAATATTCTGCAAATTGGGTTCCGTGGAACTGATTCGTCCGGTTGCCGTAATGGTCTGATTGAAATTCCCGTGAATCCGTCCATCTTCTCTGATATAAACGGCAAGTCCATCTGCATAAGTGGACTTCAGCTTGGTAAGCTGACGATATTCCAGAATCTGATCCACAATGGGATACTCGCCGCGCAGTTTCTCCAGAACATCTGCTGCCGTGGAATATCCGGTTTTGGTTTTCTTGCCATGAGGAAGCTGCAGTTTTTCAAACAGAATCACTCCCAGCTGTTTCGGTGAATTGATATTAAAATGTTCGCCTGCCAGCTCAAAAATACCGTTTTCCAGTTCTGCAATCCGTCCGGTCAGACGTTCTCCATAGGATTTCAGTGCATCCCTGTCTGCACGTATGCCATATCGCTGCATGGAATATAATGTGAAAATAAGCGGCTTTTCCATGCCGGAATACAGTTCCCACATTCCCTGTTCTTTTAATTCTTTCTGAAGAACCGGATAGGACTCCAGGGCACCGCGGCAGGCAAATTCCGTCATTTTTTTCAGTTCTTCCTCTGCGGTCATGCAGGCAGACTGAATTGTGGTTTTCCCCAGAATATCCTTTCGTCCGGCAACCATGCGATCCAGATAATCTCTGGACAGATCATCATAATCATAGGAATCCTTCAGCGGATTCAGAAGATACGCCATAATGGCGGTATCCTCATACTGCTCTTCGTCCACGTCTCCATTGGCATATAAGGCCGCCAGCTGATTTTTCAGGTTCACGGTCACCTTTCTGCAGCTGCTTTCCGTCAGCAAGGTAATCATTCCGGGAACCAGCATGGGATTTTTACAAAAATAAACCGTATCACTGACCAGAATGCCGGCACAGAGAATATCTTCTGCATCCATCACACTGGCTGCATCATGCCACAGGATAAAGGAAAGCATATCCGTATCCTTCATCGCATCTTTCAGAGAAGACAACTGACTGGAATCAATTATCTCCACAAACTCTTTTTTCGGTTCATTTACTTTCTGTGCCAGAATATTTTCTGTGGAAAAACGGTTCAGCATGGATTTGAATTCCAATCGCTTCATCCATTCATAGGCTTCTGCATTGAAAAGATTTCCAATCTTTGCCTCCTCCAGATTGAAATCCAGTTCCGCATCAGTTTTGATGGCAGCCAGTTTCTTGCTGAGCACAGCCAGTTCAAAATTGGCTTCCAGTGCATTGCGGGCACGGGTGGGTTTCACTTCACTGATGTGCTCTCTCAGATTTTCAATGGAATGAAATTCTGCAATCAGTTTGGAAGCAGTCTTTTCCCCAATGCCGGGCACACCGGGAATATTATCCGACGAATCTCCCATAAGAGCTTTCACATCAATAAATTCCAGAGGTGTAACCTGATACAGGGCCATGACATCCTCTGTATGGTAATTTTCGATTTCCGTACCGCCTTTTTTTGTTTTGGGAATCCGGATGCAGATCCGATCCGATGCAATCTGGAGCAGATCCCGGTCACCGGATACCAGCGACACTTCCATCCCCTGTGTTTCACATTTCTTCGCCAGGGTTCCCAGAATATCGTCAGCCTCCAGCCCTGCCTGCTCCACTGTCCGTATTCCCATTGCATGAAGAACATCCTTCAGTACAGGAACCTGTTCGTGCAGTTCCTGAGGCATGGGTTTCCGCGTTCCTTTATACCCATCAAACATCTGATGACGGAATGTAGGTGCTTTTACATCAAAAGCCACCGTCAGATAATCCGGCTTCTCCTCATCCAGAATTTTAAACATAATGTTCAGGAATCCATATACGCCATTTGTATGAAGTCCCTGTGAATTTGTCAGAGGAGGCACTCCATAAAAAGCACGGTTAATGATACTGTGCCCGTCAATTAATACAATTTTGCTCATCGTTCTCTCCATCTATTTCCTATTGTTATTTTGCTGAATGAGTGTTTGTTACCGTTCAGATGAAACGCATCCAATACAGAATCTGCAGAAACAAAGTGATGATCATGGCCCATCCTGCAGCAGTGGTCAGTGCGGTTTTCACCATTCGATACCGGTTATAATACAGGATTCTCTGCTTTGCATTATCCAGCGCCCTCTGAATACTTTCCTCCGGCTCCACATAGACAAAATCCACATTGTCATCCAGGGCATCCAATGCCATCCGAAGATTCAGAACAACGGACAGTTCTTCCCTGCAGGACGGACAATTCCGGATATGATGAATCAGCTCTTCTTCTTTTTCAATGGGGAAAGTACCCTCTGCAAAGTCTACGATTCCTCTGCAGACTTCTCTGCATGTCATCTTTTTCATAATCCTGACTTCCTTTTCTGCAACAGTAATATGGCTAATCATACCGCATTGCATAATCGAATGCAAGTCCTCTCCATGGGTTCCTGTTATAAAAAAAACGCTCAGGTGATCAATCACCGGAGCGGAACACTTCCCATTACCTTTCAATCTTGAAAAAAATACATAGAAAAAGGACTTACTCAGTGTTCAAGTAAGTCCAGTGACCTGCCGGTGGTGGGACTCGAACCCACACGCCCTTGCGGACAACAGATTTTGAGTCTGTCTCGTCTGCCAATTCCGACACACCGGCATCAACGCAGATTATAATAGCACATTTTTCTGCCATTGGCAAGTCCTTTTTATTTCTGCGCTTCAATTTTTGCTGCAAGTTCTTCCAGATATTCCCAGCGGTCCATTTTTTCCAGGAGTTCTGCTTCCAGAGTTTCCTTTTCCTCCATCAGTTTATTCAAAGCAGAATAATCCGATGCTTTTTTTGTCATTTCTTCTTCGATTGCAGCAATCCGATCTTCCATTCCGGCAATATCCTCTTCAATGGTTTCGTATTCCTTTGCTTCTTTATAGCTGAAACGAATTTTCACCGCATGAGTCCGTCCATTGCCCTGTCTGCCGGAAGGTTTCTGGTTTTCCAAAGAAACGGGTCCGGAAGCACTGACTACAGACGATGCTTTTCCCATAGAGCCATCTGCTGTTTCTTCCTGTCTTGCACGGATTGTCTGCTCATAATCCGTATAACCACCTTCATACTGAACCAGTCTGCCATTTTCTTCAAAGGCAAAAATCCGTCTGGTCACACGATCCAGAAAATAGCGGTCGTGGGATACGGCAATTACAATGCCGTCGAAGGAATCCAGATAATCCTCCAGTATGGTCATGGTCTGAATATCCAGATCATTTGTTGGTTCGTCGAGGATCAGAACATTGGGAGCCTGCATCAGAATCCGCAGAAGATACAACCGCCGTTTTTCACCGCCGGATAATTTTTCAATCCGGGTATAATGCACGTGTCTGGGAAACAGGAATCGTTCCAGCATCTGAGAGGCGGTGATCACGCCTTCCGGTGTTTTCACATATTCTGCCTGATCTCTGATATATTCGATCATTCTCTGGGAATCATCCATGAACTCATTTTCCTGACTGAAATAACCGATTTTAATGGTCTGACCGATGGTGATGGTTCCCCGGTCCGGCTGAACCAGACCCATAATCATCTTCATCAGGGTGGACTTTCCGCATCCGTTGTGACCAATGATACCGATTCTGTCATTTTTCAGGAATATATAGCTGAAATCTTCCATCAGTTTTTTATCACCGTAGGATTTGGACAGATGCTCCAGTTCAATGGTTGTTCTTCCCATGCGGCTGGAGGCAGAGGTAAACTGTACTTTTTTATCCCCGATTTCCGGTGCTTTCTGATCCCGCAGTTCTTCATATCTTGCGATATGTGCTTTCTGTTTGGTGGATCTGGCCCTTGCACCGCGCATCATCCACTGAATTTCCACCCGAAGAATGCTCTGCCGCTTTCGCTCAGCGGCTTCCATTATGGCTTCTCTTTCTTCCTTCAGTTTCAGAAAACCAAGATAATTGGTACTGTATGAGTAAAGCTTTCCTTTGTCAATTTCCACGATCCGGTTGGTGACAGAATCCAGAAAATAACGGTCGTGGGTAACCATCAGAAGCGCTCCCCGAAATCCTTTCAGAAATTCTTCCAGCCATCCTGCCATTTCACTGTCCAGGTGGTTGGTGGGCTCATCCAGAATCAGCAGGTCTGCTTCGGAAAGAAGCACTGCTGCCAGTGCCAGACGCTTTCTCTGTCCGCCGGACAATTCCTGTACCGGTGCATCATGATTCGGTATGGAAAAACGGTTCAGCATGGCTCTTGCATCCGCTTCCATGGAAAACCGGGTGATCTCATCTGTGATTTCATTCCGTGACATGACATAAGAAAGAACCGTCTCTCCTTCTGCAAATTCCGGATTCTGGGGCAGATATCTGATTTTCAGATTCCGGTTGCCGATCACGGTTCCTTCATCCGGCTCCTCCACCCCCGCAGCAATTCGCAGCAAGGTGGACTTGCCGGTGCCATTGATACCGATGATACCGATTTTTTCACCGGAATTGATCGAAAATGATGTATCTTCAAACAACATCCGCTCCGTATAATACTTTGTCAGATGTTCCATTGTCATTAAATTCATACTGTATCCCTTCCCTGTCAATTATCTGCCTTCTGGCGTTCTGCAATTTCTCGCAGTGTGGCAGCATAGGGAATAATCACCTGTGCACGTTCCGCAGCCCGGCTGATATCTTCTTCCTGCGAAAGCAGACAGGCGGTCTGACAGAAATGGGGCAGATTCAGCATCATCTCATCCACAACCGTCTGTACATAGCCGATTTTCACAAAAAGAGCCTGACTGAACTGTTCCGCCGCCGGATGCATCTGCTGTCCGTTTTTCACTTCATCTGAACAGGCAGACAGATCGACCGGATTTATCAGATATTCTCTGAGTACTTTATCCGTCAGATCTTCCATATTAATATGAACTCCGGAACGTTTTTTCACAAAACGACTAATAAAAGACATGGCCATCCTCTCCCTCTGCTTTCGTATTAATAGAGGGTATTATATCAGATTCTGCGTTTATAATCCAGTCTGATTTTATCGGCCAGCATGGCAATAAACTCTGAATTTGTGGGTTTTCCCTTTCCGGTATTGATGGTATAGCCAAACAATGCATCAATCGTATCCATTCTGCCTCTGGACCAGGCCACTTCGATGGCATGACGGATTGCCCGCTCCACGCGGCTGGATGTGGTTTTATGTTTTTTCGCAATGGTAGGATACAGGATTTTCGTAATGGAATTCAGAAGCTCCATATCCTGAACCGACATGATAATGGCATCCCGCAGATACTGGTACCCTTTGATATGGGCCGGTACCCCCACTTCATGGATCATTTCCGTCACATCATTTTCCAGGTTCCGTTCTATAAACTCTTCTCTGGTCTCTCCGGAAATATATTTTCTGGAGGCTGTCCGTTTTTCCGGAAGCATGACATTGCGGATCTGACCGGTGACAGCAGTATAATCCAGAGGTTTCATCAGATAATAAGATGCTCCCTGACGAAATGCATCTTCTGTCAGACGTTCACTTCCTGCTGCTGACATCACAATAAATTCGGGTTTTTTCTGTATGGTTTCATCGGTATTCACCTTCTGAATCACCATCAGACCATCCAGTTTCGGCATAATCAGATCCACCAGCACCACATCCGGCTGTTTCTGTCGGATCAGTTCATAGATATCTTTTCCATTGGCTGCTTTTCCCACCAGATGCAGGTTCTCATCCTGTTCGATTACCTCTGTCAGAGACTGAACGACCCGTTCATTATCATCGGCTATCGCCACATTTAATTTACCCATAGTTTTCCTCCTTTCAGAACGCATTCCATCGAAACATAGAATATTCCGGTTTTTCCTGCGTTTTACACTTTCTGTACTACAATGACACGATAATACGGAAATCCGTTTTATCATGGATTCCAGAATAGAAAACGCAGTTATCTTCCAAAAGATTACAGGAAAAATGTGTCTTGCAATTTGTTTTTTGTAAATTTATAATGTGATATCAGGAGCAAAAGGTCATGCTGTTCATGCTTGCATACCCTAGGGCACGCATGAACAAACTGCAGATCAGGAGGTTATCATGTCAGATAGAGAGCGAAACAAAGAATTGTCTATTTATTATCTTGCCAATGCAGGGATTTATTTTACTGATGGGAACACCGGTCTTTTGATCGATGGTCTCTTTGACGCCTGGCCCGGTTTCGATGGACTTCCCTATGAGCTGGAAGAAAAAATCATGAAAAAAGAGGTTCCTTTTCAGAACCTCAGTCATCTTTTTTTCACCCATGAACATTTGGATCATTGTTCCCATGAAAAACTGCAGCAGTTTTCCGATGGGTGTCCGGATATCCCTGTGTATCGTCCCTCTGAACGAAATAATCTTGTTATTTCCATTCCTGTAACCTGCCGGATTTCTGTTACCGGATTTTCCACCAGACATCTGCTGGATGCCAGCCCGAAAATCCCCCATGACCTGTTTCTGCTGGATTGGGAAGATTCCCATTTCTTTATCAGCGGCGATGCTGACCCGGTATCTGCGGCGAAACAGTTCCCGGAAAATCTGCTGGAATCCCACGCAGGTCAGATCGATATGGCATTTATCAACCCCTTCTGGCTTTCTCTGACCCCGGGCAGACGTTTTCTGGAACAGCTGAAGCCGAAACGGATTTTTGTCTATCATCTTCCTTTGATTGCAGAAGACACCATGCGGTATGGAGAGGTGCTGGAGCGGGGTATCAAACGGTGCCAGGGAATCCGGGTGGAAAAAGCAGAACGTTTTCTGCAGAAGATAAAAATGCTCTAATCCATTGTATTTGTGAACTACACCTGTAATTGAATTACCGAGGATTCCCGCTTATTATCCTAAAACAGATGACAGGCAATTTCATGCCCTTCGCCGATATTTTTCAGCACAGGACGCTCTCTTCGGCACAATTCCATGCAATGATCGCACCGGGTCTGAAACGGACATCCCACCGGAACATCCAGAGGACTGGGAATCTCGCTGTCAATCCGTTCAATTTTCTTATCAAAATCCATTTTGGTATCGAATATGGCATCCAGCAATGTTTTGGTGTATGGATGCCGTGCTTTATCGACATCTTCACCGGGCAGGATTTCCACAATATTGCCCAGATACATCACCGCAATCTGGTGGGCAAAGGACTGGATCAGACCCAGATCGTGTGCAATGAAGCCAATGGCAATATTCTTCTCTTTCTGCAGCTTGCAGATCAGTTCAATAATGGTTTTCTGCACCGATACATCCAGAGCACAGGTTGCTTCATCCATGACGATCAGTTCCGGTTCCAGGGCAATTGCCCGTGCGATGGCAATTCTCTGCCGCTGTCCGCCAGACATGTTGTGGGGATAGCGATCTGCAAAATCCGCAGGCAATTCCACTGCTTCCAGATACTTTCTGGCAACCGTATCCTTTTCACTGGGTTTAATTTTCCCGAAATTCAACAGCGGTTCGCATATAATATCCCGAATCTTCATCTTTGGATTAAAAGAACCACCCGGATCCTGAAATACCATCTGAATATACTTCCGGATCTGACGCAGTTCTTCCCCTTTCAGTTTGGTCAGGTCCTTTCCCTTAAACAGGATTTCGCCTTCCGTTGGAACGTCCAGTCTCACAAGGAATCGCATGAAGGTTGTTTTTCCACAGCCGGATTCTCCAATCAGCCCCAGTGTTTTCCCACGGTAGAATTTCAGATTCACATCATTGCAGGCAGTCAGTTCCCGTCCCCCGGAAGCAGGAAAACGTCGGGTGACATGCTTTGCTTCCAGAATCAGGTCTTTTTCATCAAACATAACGTACACCTCCCACAGATGGAACAGCATCCAACAGCATTTTTGTATAATCGCAGCTTCCGCCATTCAGAATATGATCCCGTGTACCGGAATCCACAATCTCGCCATCTTTCATAACAACGATCTTGTCAGACATATAGGCAGCAACACCCAGGTTATGAGTTACCACAATGATACTGGTGCCGTAGGAATTCCGCAGTTCCAGCATCTGCCGGACAATCTGCGCCTGCGTCGTCACATCCAATGCGGATGTGGGCTCGTCTGCCAGCAGAAGTCTGGGTTCATAGGTCATTGCCATGGCGATTCCCACTCTCTGGCGCATGCCGCCGGAGAGTTGAAACGGGTATGATTTCATAATGTTTTCTGCACCTGCCAGGCGCATTTTTTCCAGCATGGTAATTCCTTTCTCCCATGCATCCTTTTTGGAAATATCCTCATGAATCCGAATATACTCCACAAATCCATCTCCGATTTTCCGGATGGGATTCAGCATGGCACCGGAATCCTGAAAGATCATGGAAATATCCGTGCCGCGAAGTCTGCGCCACTGGTCCGATGTATTCTGAAGAAGTGACTTGCCTTCAAAAAGGATGTCTCCTTCTGTAACTCTGCCGCCGCCGGGAAGCAATCCCAGGACAGAACGGATCACCGTAGTCTTTCCGGAGCCGGATTCCCCTACCAGAGAAACAATCTGCCCCTCTTTCAGTTCCAGAGAGAAGTTTTTCACCGTCGGACGTTCCTTATAACATACCGTAATATTATTTATTTCCAACATAGCTTTCTCCTTATTCATCTCTGGGATCCAGAACATCCCGCAGTGCATCGCCCAGCAGATTAAAAACAACAACCACCAGGAAAATGGCAAGACCGGGATAAAACATCATCCAGGGTGCATTCTGAATAAACTGTCTGCCTTCATTCATCATCAACCCCCATTCCGGATCAGGCGCTTTGGCACCAAATCCAAGAAAAGAAAGGCCTGCCAGTTCCAGCATCATACCGCCGATATCGGTTGCGGCGGTAATCACCAATGTGGGAATCACATTGGGCAGCATATATCGGATAAGTATGTAAGGCGTTTTTGAACCGGTAACAATGGCAGCAGCCACAAAGTCCCGGTTTCGGATTTTGAGAACCAGACTTCTTGCCAGACGTGCATACTTGGTCCAGCTCACCAATGCAACAGCAATGACCGCATTTTTCACACTGGCACCCAGAATACCTGCAATGGCAATGGCAAATACCATGCCGGGAAAGGATACCATCATATCTGCAATACGCATGATAACCGCATCCACAAATCCGCCAAAATAACCTGCCAGCACACCAAGCACACTACCCAGAACAAAGATAATGCCAACAACGGCAAAAGTCGCAGCAAGACTGATACGGGCTCCGTAGATGACTCTGGCAAATACATCGCGACCCAGCTTATCGGTTCCGAAAATGTGATTTGCATTGGGAGCCTGCAGTGCATTTTTCAAAACAGCATCCGTGGGACTGACGCCTCCGGTCAGCACAGGAGCAAAAATCGCAGCAAGGATAATAAGCAGCGCAAAAAAGGCAAACAAACAAAATGTTTTATTCTTTTTTATAAATTCCATCCCTTGTCACCTCTTTTCCCGCATTCTGGGATCAATATAATTGTAGGAAATATCCACAGCCAGATTGACCAGCATATAAATCAGCGATATCCAAAGCACATAGCCCTGAATCAGCGGATAGTCATATGAAGTGATTGCACTGACAGCAAGATTCCCCAGACCCGGATAAGTAAAAATAACCTCAACGACAGCTGTCCCGCCCAACAAAGATCCAAGAGAAAGACCCAGCATGGTTACAAGCGGCAGAAGAGAATTCGGAAATACATTCAGCCACAGAATACGCCATTCCGGCACCCCCCGAGCCCTGGCGCCTGTCACATAATCCTGATTCAGTTCCTCCACAATGGCAGTTCGAACCTGTCGGGTATACTTGGCAGACATGGCAAAGGCCAATGTGACTGCAGGTAAAATCAAATTCCGGAAGTTGCCGCCGGAACAGACCACCGGAAGCCATTGCAATCGCACACAGAAAAAAAGCATCAGAATCATGCCGACCCAGAAGTTCGGCATAGAAACACCAAAGAAGGTAATTCCACGAAGGGCATAGTCAAGAAAACTGTTTTTATGGGTTGCCTGTGCCATCCCAATGGGAACTGCCACCAGAAGCATCAGAATCATAGACAGAATAGACAGCTTCAGTGTAGGCCAGAGCCGGGCAAGCAGCAGACCGGATACCGGTTTGTGAAAAGCATATGAGGTACCAAAGTCCCCTTTCAGAATACCTCCCAACCAACTGAAATACTGCACCAGAACCGGGCGATTCAGTCCCAGTTCCTCCCGCATTTCCTGAACCAATTCTTCACTGGGTACAACACCGGCAGCCGAAAACATGGTCCGAACAGGATCTCCCGGAGCAAAGTAGGTAATCAGGAAGGTCAGAAATGTAACTCCCAATGCCACGATAATAATCTGAATCAGCCGTTTTCCAATTTGTTTCGCATTCAAATTGTTCTCCCCTTTCCTTAAACATGTCCACCGGGAGAAAATTCCCGGTGGACACGAAATAATTATTCAGCAGGATAAATATTGGTAGTAACCCAGTAGTAATCAGCGGTATTAATAGCCGCACCACCGATATCTGCATTATTGGAAATCATAGAGGAGTTGTAGTAACCCAGGGGGAATGCAGCAGCATCATCAATGAGGATCTGCTGAAGCTTCTGAATGATATCCTTCCGTTCTGCATCGTCAAAAGTTTTCTGGAGTTTTGCAAACAGCTCATTATACTCCGGATTGTTGTAGCCACAGTAGTCCGCTTCACAGTCGCCCCACCATGCATTCATATATTCACAGGGATCACCGGTTCCAACCGTTGTCCAATTGGAAGAATTAATATCAAAATCACCGGACTGATAGGAATCCCACTGACCTGCACCATCCGAAATGATCAGATCAACACCAATTCCAACCACTTCCAGCTGCTGCTGAACAGCTTCTGCAAAAGTGTCAAGACATCGGTTGGGATAGGTTACATATTTCAGCATAATGTTCTGTCCGTTCAGTTCCCGGATGCCATCCCCATCGCTGTCCACAATACCGGCTTCATCCATGATACGTTTGGCTTCTTCCGGATCATAGGGATCGGGATTTACCAGTTCATCGTATCCATAATCAAGAGTGGAAGGCAATACAGAGAAACCAGATGTATAAAGACCGCCCACTGTAACCGAGCACATGGTGTCCCGGTCAATGGACTTGATGATCGCATGACGAAGGGTTTCATTATTCAGAAGCTTGCCCTCGGATACATTCATATGACAAATGCCGGTACGGATGCCGGGTGCAATGGTAACCGTAAAGTTGGGATCATTGCGCAGTTTATCCAGATCGGCAATATTGGTGATATTTTCAACCAGCTGTACCTGACCGGACTGCAGAGCCATGGCTTTGGCAGAAGCATCACCCATATATAACAATTCGATGGATGCATAGGGAACTTCGCCATTCCAGTAATTTTCATTACGTACAACTGTCATACCCACATGTTCCGTGAATTTCTCTGCGGCATAAGGTCCGGTACAGATTGGTGCAGCCACATAATCTGTTGTGTGAGCTGCATCAACCACGATCATAACCGGGTAGCACAGATTTTTGGTCAGATCAACCACGGGTTCCGGCGTAACAATTGTCAGTGTATTAGCTCCTTCATCAACTGTCAAAACAGAATCCTCTGCAAGAAAAGTCCCGGGCTTGGAAGAACCTCCAACACTGTCACGGAACAGACGCTCAATACTTGCTTTGACGGCTGCTGCATCACAGGGACATCCATCTGAGAATTTCACACCGTCGCGGATATGAAATACCCATTCGGTATGTTCGTCATTTACTTTATACTCATCGCAAAGCCAGGGCACCACATTCATGGAATTGTCAAAGCGGAACAGACATTCGCCAATACCGTAACGAGAACAGTTCCATGCGGTATTGATTTCCTGCGCAGGGTCAACACCAATGGAATACTCCTGAATACCAAAAGTCAGTGTCTTATCTGTTGCGGTTGCTTGATTAGCCTGATAACCCTCCTGGTTAACTTCACCTTCACGGTTTCCTGCAGCAGACTGGGAAACTGCATCTGTACTGTCTGTGTTGGAACCGCCGCTGCAGCCGGTCATAACACCGGCTGTCAGAGCTGCAGACAGTAATAACGCGGTTAACATTTTACTTTTTTTCATTTGTTTCTTCCTCCTGATATAGTTGTATATAGTTTAATTCTGGATGTGCCCGGTTCAGCCGTTATCTAAAATCGATACCGGAACTAGTATGAATCATACTAGGTTTCTGACACATCAGAATGAAAACCTAATTTTTTCTGTTTCCACATATACATGCCTGTAAATGCCATTCCTGCAGCAATCCAGGAAGCAATATAGATATAAACAATACATTCCATGGTTCGGAAACCCGGCAACACAAAGAAAATGCATACCACACGCAACAGACATACCGTTACCAGCGTGGTCACCATCGGTTTCAGCGTATCACCCATACCACAGCATGCACCGCTGAAGGCTTCTGCCATCGCATAGAAAATAAAGAAAGGAGCCATCATGCGGGTATATTGAATCACCAGAGGTATGACAGCCGCCCGGTCAGAAGACGGGACAAACCAGCTGCCGATGATTCCCGCCCCCAGATAGAGAACAAGGCTCACCAGTGCCACTGCACCTACAGATATTCCGGTTCCAAAAAACACACCTTTCTTTACACGCCCCATCTGTTTTGCTCCCAGGTTCTGAGCAGTATAGGTGGTCAGAGCAGGACTCATGGCATCGGCAATCAGCCAGATCAGCAGATTCATCTTGTCGCAAATGCCCCAGGCAGCAATGCTGTCCGTTCCCATACCGTTGACACTGGCCTGTACAATGGAATTGGCAATTGGAAAAAGGATTGCCTGCAATGCCAGCGGGATACCGGTTTTTACCATAATGCTCATGTGCTCTGCACAGAAATGGACATGAATAACCGGCTTTCCTTCCGAAATGTGTTTCATCTTCTGCAGCATCCGGCTGACCAGAAGCACACTGACCATCTGAGCCGCAATGGTTGCAATGGCAGCACCCTGGACTCCCATTCGGAAGATTCCAACCAGCAGATAGTCACCGACAATATTTACAAGCGAACTGAAGATCAGCACCGCCAGCGGCCGCCTGGAATCACCAAAGGACCGAAGGATACCGGACATCATATTGTAAAGCACCATAGCCCAGATGCCTCCGAAGTAAATCCGACAATAGATGAGGGTCTGAGGATAGATATCCTGAGGTACCGCCATAATATCCAAAAGCTGCGGTGTAAACAGGACACCGGCAATGGCGCAGATGACACCCAATACCAGCGCCAGAGTATTGGCAGTTCGAACGCAGCAACGCAGGCTCTTCTCATCCTTAGCCCCATAATAACCGGATATCAGAATGGTGGCACCTGCGGAAAGACCATTCATGAAGTTTATCGGAAATTTAAACAACGTATGTACCGAGTCGATGGCGGCAAGTCCGGCTTTTCCTGCAAACTGTCCTACAATTACCGCATCAGCCGTCGTATATAGCTGCTGGATCAGACTGCCCAATATCATCGGCACAATAAATGCAGTCAATGCGCTTGGAATATTTCCCTTTGTTAAATCAAACTCTTTTTTCATGATAAACCTTTCTATTTCTTTTCTACGTATAAAGAGAGGGGATCTTCTCTGACGAAGTTCAATCGGACACAAGCAAAACAAAAAAAGGCAGTCAGCAATTCCCCTTCAGAAATCCTGCCTCCCGCGAACGTTTTCTCACGACTGATTGATTCACGTACAATTACAACTTCAGCACGCAAATATGATATCCTGCAGTTCTTCTGACTTGTATCTCAAATGATTACTGCCGCTGCCTTCTCAGGTTTCCCCAATGACCGACTTGCGCCGACGCGAACAGAATCTCGATACTTACAGCACCGTTGTGTGCGGGGACTTGCACCCCATTCTCTTTTCAGCTTACCAACCGACTTGCATATTGGAAAGCACAGGCTATATTTGTAATGTATTCTCATAATAGTGTTTTAACTGAGAACATAGTATCATACGAGCTATATCATGTCCAATTACTAATGATTTTCTATCATTCCAAAAACGAATAATAGATCATTGTTCAGTGATCTGTGATGTGAATAACGGTTTGAAATAGAGTAATTCCTGCTTTGTGTCCAGTTTCCGTTTCAGCCCATTATATCTCCATCCAGTACACGCTCTCGCTCAGGTTTAAACGCAGCGGATTCTAAGCTCTCGTCCTTCTTGTATGGAAGAACGATCGCTAAGAACCGGCGTTTAAAATGGTACCGATCAGGAGATATAATGAGCTTTCACTAACGAGCACTTTAAGCCAGTACAGATATATCCACCTAAAGGGGACATTCGCCTGAATCTTTAGAAGGTCTTAGCGAAAGATCCTGTATGGAAGGGGTAATCTCGCAGGTTTCGCCCCTGCGAGATTAGGTGCCCACCGTTCAAATGAATTCGCATCAAGCGAATTCATGCGTTGGCACCGGCCCCTGGAAAAAGGAGCTTGAGCTCTAGAGCTTCAAAGACTCAGGTTCTGTACCCGTGGTGGATATACTGACTGGCTTGAAGTGCGAAAAAAAGAGGTTCCTTTTCAGAACCTCTTTTTTTCTTATTGGAAGAACGATTATTTTTCATCAGTGCAGATTCCGCCCTGTTTTTTGTCTGCCATATTCCTTTGGCTGCAGAAGACACCATGCGATATAGGGGGAGTACTGGAACAAGGTATCTCACGATGTCACAAGATAAGTATCCATCATGGAATTCATCCCAGAGCGGATATTAGTATACCTCTCACTGATTAATTATTATTTTCCAGACTGGACTGGATATCGGCCACGGGAAAAAGAGAAGTTAATTTTTCACTGTCAAGGAGATCGCCGCTTACCGACTGGTCAAGCTGCAGCACTTCGTCGCCGTCATCGAAGTAGAGCGTTATTCCGGTCTCATCTACCGACAGTGTACCACGTGCGATGATCTTCTCCTTCTCATTGAAAAACGCCCATGTCTCATCATCATATATATCAAGCCAGAGAGTTTCATCAGCGTACTTCCACAAGCCGAGGTATTCACTTAAATCGCCGCTCCTCCTTGTGGTCACAGACATATCCTCCTGGAATACATATCCTTTTTCCTGATCCCAGATCCAGACCAGAGAGATGCTGTCACCTGGAGCGTAGACAAAACCAAAGCTCACATCGCTTGCTCCATCACCGTTTATATCATCAAAAGAAACGTCACCGTCAAGATACTCTGTCGCGTCGGAGATCGTCATAGGGAAGGATACGCTATCATGCAGCTCCTGCACCGGTTCATCCAAGTAAAAATATGCATAGTTATCGTCCATCGTGACCAGTACATCGATGAAGCCCTCACCATCATAGGTAATGCTGCCGCTGCCAACTATCTCGGCGCTGTTGCGCCAGTCATCACCAGCGGTAGTGTCATCCGAATTGTTGCTGCTGTTGCCGCCGCCGCAGGCCGTCAAACCAAGGCAGAAAACAGCTGCCAGCAGAAGTGTATAATTCATTTTCAAAAATTTCATCATTTTTTCCCTCATTTTATTCATCTATCCGATAAAAAGTGTCTTCATTCCAGACGATAACACCTTCATCCTGGTCATACATCCGCATCCGCAGATTGTCATACATGGCAGAATCTGCATAATAGGCACCATCTTCTTCTTCGTTGTAGGAAAGTGTACCATAGTCCATTTCCGTAGCCTCAGGGTCTCCGGACGCGTGCTGGTAGAACCTCCAGTTTCCTTCACCGTCGATCACAATGAACATTGTTGCCGCAAGGTCGTTATCAAAATACCATGTACCTTCAAACATAGAAATTGGATTGTGGAACACCTCTGCATCGGCGTCGTACTCCTGGTTCTCTTCCGACTCCAAGTGGGTGAAACTACCAAGGGTGGTGATGTACATCTGGTCACCGTCGAGTGTAACCTTACCACCGTCTATAGCACCATCCATGGCACTGTCGAGATAGATACAGTCATCTTCCGCTAAATGATAAAGACAACCGTTGTCTGTCTGCTCGCCGTCAATAACGATCACCCACCAGCCATCTGTATCGAACTCCATGTACATGCTATCGTACTCATTTTCCTCATTAGGTAACCAGACACCCTCGTACATGGAGAAATCAGCTGGCGTCCCCCCGATGTCACTGTCACCCAAGCCTTCACTGGGATCATTCAGGGGAGATATTGTGCTGCTTTTCTCACTTTCTGTACTTTCTGCACTTTTGGAATCTCCGCCGCAGGCCGTCAGGCTCAGACACAGAACCAGTGCGAACAAAAAGGACATTTTTTTAATCCGGTTTTTCATCTTTTTTCTCCTCTTTTTTATAAATGAAATCCATGCTCCTGAACTGCGCTTTCACAGCGGCAATGTTCATTCACACAGTGGATTTTTGTTTTTTCATAAGATTCGGACAGAAAACAGAATATGCATAGAAAAAGCAAAAATCCACTGTATATATAGTACAGTGGATTTTAAGAAATGAACATTAACCAAAGGTTAGGTCTTTTGCAAGAACAGCTCGACAAGCTGCTTTCTTTTGTTTCGAGTATCGCCCACAATATGAAGTTTCGAATAGATCTGATTCACATACTGCTTGACACTGCCCTCGGAGAGAAACAGTCTTTCTGCGATCTCACGGTTGGAAAGCCGCTGTGCTATCAGATTTACGATTTCAAATTCACGCTGTGTCAATGCGGCAAAGGCCGAAGGACGGGCACTTTCTGCTTTTCGCTTCTTTGCCGTCTCACCTAATTCAATGATCTGTGCAATAAGGGCACATTGGATTTTCTGCGGCAGCATTGATTTCAAATAGTTATAGTTTTCCACGAACGGCATCACAAAACCGTCCGGTTCAGCATCGGAAAGTGCCCCGGAAAGCCACGCGTGCGCTTCCTCGGATTTTCCCAGCATCTCATAGGCCGCCGCGGTCTGAATGCGGATATGCAGCGCGACCAGCGCATAGTGCATCCCTTCACACAGAGCCAGAAGCCCCTCGCTGCGTCCGATCACCTTGGTGAACGAACCCTGGGCAAGGTAC
>JALETI010000125.1 GCA_022781515.1 Lachnospiraceae bacterium | reverse complement strand
GGCCATCCCCTAATGCCCTTAAAAGAGCGGCTTCCAGATTATAAAACATGATGACCGTAAGCCCGCCTATCATAACCCGCAGATATGTCAGGGAACCTGCAACAATATCTTCCGGTGTTTTCAAAAGCGCCAGCATCGGCGGCGCCACAAGTTCCCCCGCCGCAGTCAGCACAACTGCCGCCCCGATGGTAAGGATGACTGCATTGCCAATGGATTTATGTAATGATTTTTCATCCTTTCCTCCATAATGCTGTGCAAAGAGAATAGAAAAGCCCTGTGTCATGCCGGCTGCCATCCACAAAAACAGCCAGTTCAGCCAGTCGGCTGCACCAATGGATGCCAGAGCCTGCATTCCCACTCCCTGGCCCACAATGATCGTATCTACAATCGTATAAAACTGTTGAAAAATATTTCCCAACATTAAGGGCAGTGAAAAACCAAACAGCAATCTGGCCGGAGCACCTGTTGTCATATCTTTTGTTGCTGCCATCTTTTCCACCCATTTCCATCCCGATAATATGACAAGCCGGTTCTAAATTTACAACCGCTTCCCAAATACCTGTTATATTTCCACATCAAAACTCTCTTCTTAAAATAGTATTTCCGGTCTTCTTCCGTGATCTCGCGAATCACCCTGCAGGGATTGCCCGCAGCAGCCACTCCGTCCGGAATGTCTCTGGTCACAACACTACCGCCGCCAATCACTACATTATTCCCTATTTTCACCTTTGCAACATCCAGAACTGTACAATTATAGTTTGCAAAGAAATTCTCTCCGACCTCTATATTATAACCATAATCGCAATGAAATGGAGGCTCTACAAAAACAGCCTCGCCGGTTTTTCCAAACAATTCCTTTAGCAGCCCTGGAATCCTGTCATACTGATCTGGATGGACATTATTCAATTCATAAACCCTTCTTTTACATTCCAGACGTTCCCTGCTCAATACTTCATCAGATGCAAGGTAGGGAAATTCTGCAAGCATTCTTTCTTTTTGATCCATTTTCAACATTCCTTAAATTCACATTTCTCATTATCGTTAGTGTGCTAGGTTGCCTGCTTCTGCTTTCTTTTATATAAACGGGCAAGACGTTCACAGAGATCATTATTATCAGGTACCCGCATATCATGCAGGAACAGCAGCTCACTTTATTTATGCATAACTCATTTGTCAATTCGACGTTTTGATGGTTGTAAAATTAATTCATCTGACTGTAAACTTTATACTCTATGCAGGATCTCCTGCTGCTTCTTCAATCACACACTGATGTTTCTTATTCTCCTTATCATAATTCACGCCTACCAGCAGCATATTTCCTTTATATTCCTCCAGCGCTTTGACATATTTTTTATCCTTAATCTGCGCAATTGCTCCTTCAGCTGATTTATCCCATTTCAGTTCAATAATCATGGCAGGTTTGTCCATGTGATTCTTTCTGGGCAGATACACCACATCCGCATAGCCTTTACCGGTCGGCAATTCACGAATTTCTGTATAATATGCCCTTGCACTATAATATGCCAGTGATATCACGCTGGCCAGAGAATTCTCATCATTGTATTTTAATATGGAAGTCTCAAAATGTGCTTCCTCTATTCCCTCCGCAACCGCTTCTGCATTTTTATCCCAGGTTGCTTTCAGCAGGTTATCTGACTTTTTTACAGCGTTTATAACTGTATCCCAGCCTGCCCCCTGAATAGCCGCCACAAATTCAGAAGCAATCTCCGAATTTGGTATGAAAACCTCTTTCGTTGAAAAGTCATATCCCAGATATCCCAGATGAATCAGTAAAGTCAGTACATCATCCGCTGTTGAAAACATAGTCATGTCATTGCTGAAAGAACCTGTTTCTATCTTCTTATGTTCCCCTGCCAGCAGTCCGATCACGGTGTCCTTCAGTCCCGCATAATTCATAACTATATAGTCACGCAGCGCTTCAAAGGTTTCTGTCTGATTCCAGTAGTTGTCAAAACTTCTGCTGAGCATTGCACTGACCACAGACCGGGGGCTGTACACATGCTCCACGTTTTCAAAGCGGTATCCATCATACCACCTTCTGGTTTCTTCAAAATCCATTCCGTACCGATCACATAATTCCTTCACTTCTGACTCCGTAAAACCTACAAACTCTGCAAGCTGCTTCGGATTTGTCATGGAAAATTCATCAAACATATTCAAAGCCGAGCCGCCCAGGCGGGGCTCTCTTCCGCTTTCAGCGGAATTCACCTCCTGTGATCCGTACTTTTTAATCGGAAGGATTCCCGTCATGTATGCCAATGCCACATATCGTTTATCTTTTAGAAGCTTTCTCAAAAAATCCAGATAGATTTTCTGAGCATCTTTGTTCTCCCTGCTTTCACGGAATATGCAATCCCATTCATCAATAATAAATACAAATGGAACATTCACAGCCATATATATCCATTAATGACCGAATCAGATTGTCCGACTTATAATAATGAATATCCGGATATTCTTCCCGTAAATCCCAAAGAACCGCTTCTTCTATAGCTTTTTGCATATCTTCAATATCAGAATTCTCACTTAAAAAGTCCTGCATATTCAGAAATATAACATTATACTGATTCAGATGGTCCGCAAAAGAAGCATCTTTTCCTATTTTTAAATTCTCAAACTGTTTTCTGGAATCTGCATTTCTTCCATAATAAGCAGCCAGCATTTCGGCCGCCATAGATTTTC
>JALETI010000119.1 GCA_022781515.1 Lachnospiraceae bacterium | reverse complement strand
ATCATGCTGCGGCTGGTAAGATGTGCATACAAAAGTTCTGCCAGTTTGTATACATTATGCGTTCCGAAAATGATATCCACAAAACGATAGCTTTTTTTCAGCTTTTCGATGACCTCCGGTTCCTGCATCATACAGCCGCATAGGGAAACGATCATCTCCGGGTTCTGTTTCTTAAATGCCTTCTGGTAACCCAGACGTCCGTAAACCTTCTGATTGGCATTATCACGGACGGTACATGTATTATACAATACAAAGTCTGCATTTTCTTCTTCTGTAATCACGTAACCGATCTGTTTCAGAATACCGCGAAGTTTTTCGGCATCTCTGGCATTCATCTGACAGCCGAAATTGATAACGGCCGCCGTCATCGGTCTGCCTGCTGCTGCCGCTTTTTCTGCAATCAGCACACGGCACTGTTCCATGAAAGCCAGCTGACGTTCCGGTTCCGTAACCGGTGCACCGGGAAATAATTCTCCCATATCCTGCATATCTTTAATTTTTTTCAAAATATAGTTCTCCCTGTGTTTTTATTTTATCGTATCTGTCCGTCACCATAAATAATATACTTGGTTGTGGTCAGTTCTGCAAGTCCCATGGGACCTCTTGCATGCAGTTTCTGCGTACTGATTCCGATTTCAGCACCAAAACCGAATTCACCTCCATCGGTGAATCGGGTGGACGCATTGACATAAACTGCTGCTGCATCTATTTCATCAAGGAATTTCTGAGCATTTGCATAATCCTTCGTAACAATTGCTTCCGAATGCCCTGTATTATACTGATTAATATGTTCGATTGCCTCATCAATATCCGCAACGGTGCGAATGGAGACAATGTAATCCAGATATTCCGTTCCCCAGTCTTCTTCTGCTGCCGGAAGAATATCGGAAGAGTATCTGCGCACGTCTTCATCCCCGCGCATTTCCACATGTTTTTCCTTCAGCGCTTCTGCCAGTTTTGCGGTAAAAGGCTCCACTACAGACTTGTGAAGCACAATGGATTCACAGGCATTGCACACGCCCACACGCTGGGTTTTTGCATTTATGATAATATTCAGTGCCATATCCAGATCGGCACTTTCATCCACATATACGTGGCAGTTTCCGGTACCGGTTTCAATGACCGGAACGGTACTGTTTTCCACAACGGTGCGAATCAGTCCCGCACCGCCTCTGGGAATCAGCACATCAATATAGCCATTCATTTTCATCATGGCTGCTGCAGTTTCCCGGCTGGTATCACCAATCAGCTGAATGGCATCTTCCGGAACTCCTGTTTCCTTTAATGCAGTTCTGATCACGGATGCAATAGCCATATTCGAATGAATGGCATCGCTGCCGCCTTTCAGAATCACTGCATTTCCGGTTTTAAAACAAAGACCAAAGGCATCTGCCGTCACATTGGGTCTGGATTCATAGATGATCCCGATGACACCGAAGGGAACTCTTTTTTTCCCGATCAGCAGACCATTGGGTCTTTTTTTCATGGAGATCACTTCTCCCACCGGATCTTCCAGTGCGATAATCTGTCTCAGACCATCTGCCATTCCTTCAATTCTTTCATGGGTCAGCAAAAGGCGATCCAGAAGTCCCTGGGACATGCCTTTCTTTCTTCCGGCTTCCATGTCCTTTGCATTTTCTGCCATCAGAAATGCTTCACCGGAAATCAAAGCATCCGCTGCTGCAGCCAGACCGCGATTTTTCTCGGACACTCCAAGTCTATTCAGTATACGTGCGGCTTTTCGGGCAGCCTCACCCATTGCGATTAAATCTGTCATAGATACCTCTCTGTCTGAAATTCTGTTTTTTCAACAGACATATATCCGCGGTATCAATGTACCGTCCATCGGATAATCAACCGGACCGTCCATCGGATACCACGGATACATCTGAAACTCAACACTGCAGCCTCTGATTCTGTTTCATGTGGATGCATCATCCGGACAAGGCTTGCAGCCTCATCCGCTATGTATTAGTAGATTGCTTTTTCTGATACCACTGCATCCGGAAGAATGTCATGGGCTTCAAAGGGAACTGCATCCAGAATCTGGAATTCAAATGCCAGCGCTGCCTTGTAATGGGTATTGGGTTTTTCCAGATAACGATCATAGAAGCCGCCGCCGTAACCGACTCTGTGATGTGCCTTGTCAAAAGCAACACCCGGCATTACAAAAAATGCGTCAAATTCCTTTGCTTCCGGCAGATCGGTTCTGGGTTCACGAATACCCATGTAACCGGATTCCACATCTTCAAATTTGGTAATATAATACCAGATCAGATCTTTGCCCACAACCTTGGGAACTGCAACACGTTTGCCTGCTGCCCATGCTCTTGCAATGATTTCATCGGTCATAACTTCATGGTTGTAATCGATATAGGCATATACACATTCAGCCTTCTGGAATTCCGGAATGGATACAATGAAATCAGCAACCTTGCTGCTCATTTCCTTTACTTCTGCATCTGTGGCAGCATCACGGAACCCCTTGATCATTTTACGTACTTCTTTTTTCTCCTGCATAAAAAATACCTCCTTATGCCAGCGGTTTTTTCCCCGCTTTGGCCATATTATTTTCGTGGCGCTTTTTCACGTCAATGATGCTTCCATCCGGATTTTTGATCTTTATGGTATCCAGCTGACTGGAAAGATTGCGTTTCATTGCCTGAATATACTCACCACGTAATCTGGACTGCTCTTCCTTTTCCTCCGGAGTCAGACCAGTTGATTTTGATTTTCTGTATAATTCATTGATTCTTTCGATATCTTTCATATCCATAGGTATATACCGCCTTTAGCCCTTTTCTGTTCAAATTCATTTCTATCATGGTGCAGATCCCTCTGTACCTCGGATCATCAGTATTTCTCCACATATTCCCGCAGATTAAAGTTGGGATTCTTATGGGCTTTAAACAGAGTTCCGCATATTTCTCCATCGATGATCCTATAAATATTTTTCACATCCTCCGCATTGGCGATGACCATATCCACACCGGAATCGGTGGCAATCTGAGCCGCTGCCAGTTTTGCCGCCATACCGCCTGTACCCACATCGCTGCCGGAACCACCTGCCATGGACAGCAGCTTCTCGTCAATCACTTCCACTTCCGTGATCAGTTCTGCATCTGCATGTTTTCTCGGATCTCCGGTATACATCCCATCAATATCCGACATCAGAATCAGAAGATCCGCTTCAATCAGAGCGGAAACCACCGCAGAAAGTCTGTCATTATCACCAAATACAATTTCATGGGTTGCAATGGTATCATTTTCATTGACAACCGGAATGCTTCCCAGTGAAAATAATTCTTCAAATGTGTTCCTTGCATTTCGGTTGTTTTCCGGATTCAGAAGAGTGTTTTTCGTCAGAAGAATCTGGGCTGCCATATTGCTGTATTCTCCGAAAATCCTCTGATAGGTCATCATCAGATGTGCCTGACCAATGGCTGCCAGCGCCTGTTTCCGGGACAGGCTGTCCGGTCTGGGAAGATGTCCGGCCGCCTGTCTTCCTGCTGCAATCGCACCGGAAGTAACCAGCACCACATCTTTTCCCATATTTCGCATATCACAAAGCACACGTACCAGCCCTTCGATTTTACGAAGATTCAATGCGCCGCTTTCCGGATGTGTCAAAGAAGAAGATCCGATTTTGACAACGATTCTTTTCTTATCTTTCATCTGTTCTCTTACAGTATCCATTTTATCCACTCTTTCCCATGGGCGGTGTCCATGATGACCGTACCATCAGAACACTCCCT
>JALETI010000116.1 GCA_022781515.1 Lachnospiraceae bacterium | reverse complement strand
TCATGAATTTTTCATTTATGACAATTCAAACCGCATCGGGGAGCTGGCATCACCGGCTGAGAGGAAACTGTTCGTTTCGACCCGTTAACCTGATTTGGATAATGCCAACGTAGGGATTTTGCCGAAACTTATGTTTTTCATGGGGAGATACCTTACCGGTGTCTCCTCTTTTTATTTCCCAGAATTCACATATTCAGGAGGAGTGTCTTATGAAGAACAAATCAACAACCCAGAAACTGGCAATTGCCGGTATTTTAACAGCAGTCGCTGTGGCAGGAAGTATGCTCAGTTTTCCCATTGCAGGCAGCAAATGTGCGCCTGTCCAGCATATGGTTAACATCCTTGCTGCAGTACTGCTGGGTCCCGGATACGGCATCTGTATGGCCTTCTGTGCCAGCCTGATCCGCAACCTGATGGGACTGGGAAGCCTGATGGCTTTCCCCGGAAGTATGGTTGGCGCCCTTTGCTGCGGTCTGATCTACTCCAAAACCAGAAACCTGCCGGCCACCTGTGCTGCGGAAGCATGCGGTACCGGATTCCTCGGCGGACTTTGCGCGTATCCCGTTGCAAAACTTCTGATGGGAATTGAACCCGCCGGTGTATTTGTATACATTATTCCGTTCCTGATTTCCACCGTGGCAGGAAGCATCATTGCTTTTATTCTGCTGGGTACACTGGAAAAAAGCGGTGTTCTGAAACAGATGCAGAGCCGGGTAATTAACTAATTCATACGATTCTAAGGCAAACCTGCGGCAAACCGGGGGCACCACTCTTTGTCGCATTACAAAAGATATGTTGTAAACTGGGAAGCAATATATACAGCGTTGTCATGACGCAGGCGCCGGCTATACCAAGGGGCTTCCTTACCCTCATTCTGCCCTTTGATAAAAAAAGACCGGCGTTGTATTGATTTTAATCACACAGAGCCGGTCTTTTTTCTTTTGTTTTTCTGAAAAAGGCTGCTCCATTCAAACAGGAGGAACACATATGAACACCTATACCACACAGATGGATGCTGCAAGAAAAGGAATTGTTACACCACAGATTCAGACCGTTGCTGAAAAAGAACATATGCCGGTTGAGCAGCTGATGAAGCTGGTGGCAGAAGGCAAGGTTGCCATTCCCGCCAACAAAAACCATACCTGCCTGAGTCCGGAAGGTGTCGGCAGCATGCTTCGGACCAAGGTTAATGTTAATCTGGGTGTATCCAGAGACTGTAAAGATTACAATATCGAAATGCAGAAAGTTATGAGCGCCGTGAATCTGGGTGCAGAAGCGATCATGGACCTGTCAAGCCACGGCAATACCCAGCCCTTCCGTCAGAAACTGACCAGTGAATGCCCGGTTATGATCGGTACCGTACCGGTTTATGACAGCGTCATTCATTATCAGAGAGATCTGGCCACTCTGACCGCACAGGATTTCATTGATGTGGTTCGTCTTCACGCACAGGATGGTGTGGATTTTGTAACTCTCCACTGCGGTATCACCCGCAAAACCATCGAACAGATCCGCAAACACAAAAGAAAAATGAACATCGTCAGCCGCGGCGGCAGCCTTGTTTTTGCATGGATGAGCATGACCGGACAGGAAAATCCTTTTTATGAATACTAGGATGAGATTCTGGATATCTGTGAAGAATATGATGTGACTGTTTCTCTGGGAGATGCATGCCGTCCCGGCTGTCTGGCAGATGCAACCGATGTATGTCAGATTGAAGAACTGGTTCGTCTTGGTGAGCTGACCAAACGTGCCTGGGATCACAACGTACAGGTTATGGTCGAAGGCCCCGGACACGTACCGTTAAATCAGGTGGCTGCCAATATGCAGGTACAGCAGTCCATCTGTATGGGAGCACCTTTCTACGTACTTGGCCCCCTTGTAACCGATATCGCTCCCGGTTATGATCATATCACCAGTGCCATCGGCGGTGCTGTGGCAGCCATGAGCGGTGCTGCATTCCTCTGCTACGTAACACCTGCAGAGCATCTGGCTCTGCCCAACGTGGAAGACGTAAAACAGGGCATTATTGCATCAAAAATTGCAGCCCACGCTGCTGATATTGCGAAGGGAATCCCCGGTGCCCGCGACATCGATGACAAAATGGCCGATGCCCGCCGCGATCTGGACTGGGATGCCCAGTATGCCTGTGCACTGGATCCGGAAACTGCGAAGGAAATCCGTTCCAGCCGCATGCCGGAAGAAGATCACAGTGAAACCTGCAGCATGTGCGGCAAGTTCTGTGCTGTCCGCAGCATGAACAAAGCTCTGGCAGGCGAATATATCGACATTCTGTAATCCTTCAGATGTTTTTCTCCACCAACCGCAGAGTTCTGTAACAGAACTCTGCCATATATTCACAGGACTCTTTCATCCCATCCCGGAACCAGTTGATCAGAATGGTAAGAAATGCCCCCTCCAGGGCCAGTATTCTGTAATGTCTTTCAACAGAACGGGATGGGATGATTTTTTCCAGAAGTGACCCGGATCCAAACACTTTGCTCTGTGAGATGTCAGCCTGCACAAGCATCTGAATATATGACGCATTTTCTTTCACAGCGGAAAACGTATCCAGATACCATTTTTTTATATTATTCCGATATTCCTTCTGATAAAACGAGCGGGTCAGCCCCTGAATAAACTGCTCCATCATTTCTACCAGAATATCATCCTTCGTATTATAATTCCGATAAAATGCCGTTCTGGAAATACCGGCTCTCTTCACCAGTTCCGTAATGGTGATTTTATCAAAATCCTTTTCACCCATGAGATAAATCAGTGCAGTCCAAAGGCTCTCTCTGGTCAGACGGTTGGATTCCTGATTGGATAGCCTCAGCCCTTCCTGCCGGTCAGAGGCTCCCTGTCCGGTCTTCTGTTTCGACACATGATCCTTATCCATATCCATTCCCTCCAATTGCACAATCTTCTGACGAACAGTATCCGTCTCCCCAAAACATAGTCTGCAACTCTACATTGATGTTACATTCTCATAAATTCTGTTCACTCCGTCCGTAAATGCATTGACTCTGTACATAAACTGATGCTACATTTGTACAGCCAAAAACATTAACGAAATAAGGGACAAAGGATTTCACTTCATGATTATGACCTTCTGACCCCGGTATCCTTTAATTTATCACGCTGAAAAAACACTGTCAACAAAACCGGAAGGAGCAGCAAGAATATGAAAATCGGAATTTTAACAGACACCTACAGCAGTATCACGCAGGCTGAAGCCGAAAAACTCGGCATCCATCTGCTGCACATGCCTTTTTATATAAATGAAGAAACCTTCTATGAAGGTCTGGATATCACAACCGAAGAATTCGTAAAGAAACTGGAAAGCGGGGCAACAGTTACAACTTCTCAGCCCTCCCCCATGGATGTTACAGAATTCTGGGATAAGGCGCTGGAAGAATACGATGAACTGGTTTATCTCCCTCTCAGCAGCGGTCTCAGCGGTTCCTGCGAAACAGCCATCATGCTTTCTCATGATGAACGTTATGAAGGAAAAGTATTTGTTGTAGATAACGGACGTGTCTCCACCCCTCTTCACTGCACCATTCTGGATGCTCTGGAACTGGTAAAAGAAGGGTATTCTGCAAAGCAGATTCAGGAAATGCTGGAAAATGCCAGAGATGATATGACGATTTATATTGCAGTGGAAACACTGGAATATTTAAAACGGGGCGGACGCATCACGCCTGCAGCTGCAGTTCTTGGCAATGTACTGAATCTGAAACCGGTTCTGAAACTGGCCACCGGAAAACTGGATTCCTTCAAAAAATGCCGCGGTTTCAATAAAGCAAAGAAAACCATGATTGAAGCCATGAAAAATGATCTGGAAACGCGCTTTAAGGACGCATATGAATCCGGCAATCTCTACCTGATGGCCGCCACCAGTGCCTCACCGGAAGCAACTGCTGCATGGGTCGAAGAAATCAGAGAAGCATTCCCCGATATGGAAGTCCTCTGTGACCAGCTGCCTCTGGGGGTATTCTGTCACACCGGTATGGGAGCCCTTGGGATCGGATGCTCCGTAAAACCGAAACGAATTTAATTTTCTTAACCGATCAGTATCAGAAGTACCGGCAGCGTAAGAAAAGACAGCATCAGATCCACAAATATAGATTGTACGGCCAGCTCTGCATCTCCGCCATGCTGTGAGCAGAGCATGACCACGCTGCCTGCTGCAGGCAGACCCACCAGTATGGTTGCCACCTTTGCAATCATTCCCGGACCGATCAGCCAGCTCATTAAAAACCAGATCAGCATCGGATAAACTGCCAGTTTAATTCCCGCCAGAAAATACAGTTTCCGATTGTGCAGCATCATTTTCACAGGAATTCCTGCCAGCTGAGAACCGATTACAATCATGGCAAGAGGCGTCGTCGCTGCACTGACTGAAGACACCAGCTCCTCTGCCAGACCCGGCACCCGGATCCGCAGCATAACAATCAGAAATGCAATGGCAGCTGCCACAATCCCCGGACTGTAAAGACGGCGGAACCAGTCTGATCCCACCGTCTCTCTGTTCGTTTTCTTCTGTCCGTTTATTCCACCGGATTTTTCCTCTTTTTCCTTTTCCAGTGTCAGTACCCCTATGGTAAATAAATGGATATTAAACACCATCAGAAAAATCGCCACATAAAATCCATATGCTTTTCCATACAAACGGGTGATAATGGGAAATCCCATAAAACCGATATTACTGTAATTCAGCATCAATTCCACGGTGGAACTCAGCCGAAATACCCTTGCCAGCAAATGACTCATAAAAGGAATCAGAAGATGAACCCATGCTGCCGCTGCCAGAACCGTCAGAATCTCCATCCGGTCCATTTCCATATCACGCAGAGCGGAATTCAGAATGGTGGCAGGAAGCGTCACCTTCAGCACAAAGGATGACAGCACATCATTTGCTTTCTGATTCAGCACCCTCGTTCTGCAGCAAATATAACCAATTATAATAAATCCCAGAATCAGCAAAAACTGACTGACCAGCATTTCATTCAATGAACCTTCCTCCAAATACTCGATATAACGCAGTATGTCCGTATTTTTCAGAATTATCCATTATAGATGATCCATCAGAATGATCTATCAGAATGATCTATCAGAATGATCCATTGAAACTGCTCTGTTTTTACCGCAGACGTTCTGCCATCTGGTAAAACTTGTAGTAAATCCCCTTCTGGTCCATCAATTCATCATGATTGCCTTCTTCCTCGATACCATTCTCTGTCAGAACAAAAATCCGGTCAGAATCCCGTATCGTTGAGAGCCTGTGTGCCACAGTCAGCGTGGTTCTTCCCACAGCCAGTTCATTCAGAGCCTTCGCCACTTCAAATTCACTTTCATTGTCCAGTGCAGAAGTTGCTTCATCCAGAATAATGATTGCAGGATCTTTAAGGAATACTCTGGCAATGCTGATTCTCTGCTTCTGACCGCCGGAAAGCTTGACTCCCCGTTCTCCCACATACGTATCATAGCCATCCTTCAGATGGGAAATGAACTCATGGGCACCGGCTTTTTTTGCTGCTTCCAAAACTTCTTCTCTGGAAGCTCCCGGTTTTCCATATACAATGTTATCATATACCGTACCGGAAAACAGGTAAACATCCTGCTGCACGATACCGATATTTTTTCGAAGACTCTGCACCGTATACGCTTTCACGTCCAACCCATCAATGGTAACCCGGCCGCCAGTCACATCATAAAATCGGGGAATCAGATTGCACATGGTTGTCTTACCGCTGCCGGAAGGTCCCACCAGTGCCACCTTTTCTCCGGGATGAATCGTAAGATTCAGATGTTCAAATACCGTATTGTGATCATCCATATATTCAAAGGAAGCATCTTCAAAACGGATTTCTCCCTTCGGGTTCACCATTTCTTTGGCCCCATCGTGATCAAAAATATCAATATCAGCATCCATAATCTGCAGAAAACGCTCAATACCGGTCATACCCCGCTGGAACTGCTCTGCAAATTCCACAATACGGCGTATGGTGGCAATCAAGGTGCTGACATACATCACGTAAGCAACCAGATCTGCCGGTTCCACCTTTTTCAATACCAGGAAAAGACCACCTGCAAGCACCACGGACAGATACATCAGACCATCAAAAATACGGATCGAAGTCTGGAAAATCGCCATATACTGATACGTTTTGGACTTAATTCCCAGAAATTTCACATTATCATACTCAAACTTATCCTGTTCAATGGCTTCATTGGCAAAGGCTTTCACCACTTTCTGTCCCAGCAGACTGTCTTCAATTCTGGCGTTCAGTTCACCGATCTGATAACGCTGTCTGCGGAATGCAGCACGCTCCCACTGGTTGATGGCAATGCAGCAGCACAACATAATCGGAATCATAATAAATATGATCAGCGTCAGAGGAAGATTGATGGATCCCAGAACAAGAAATGCACCTGTCGCCTTGATTGCAGCAATAAAAAACTCCTCCGGACAATGGTGTGCAAATTCCGTGACATCAAACAGGTCATTGGTAATCCGGCCCATGATCTGGCCTACTTTTGTATTATTATAATATCGATCCGACAGCTCCATCAGATGTGCGTAGGCATCCCGACGCATATCGGTCTCCATTTTCGCACCCATGACGTGCCCCATATCCGCCATATAGTAACTGGCGGAACACTCCACAATTTTCAGCAGAAAATAAAGACCTGCCAGACGCAGAATCAGATGCATCGTCAGAAGCTCCGGACTCTCCATCCCGGTACTGGTAATGGTGCGCATGATCATCGGAAGCACCAGATCACACACGGTAGTCAGTGCGGCACACAAAAGATCCATAAGCAACGTTCTTTTATATGGCTTATAATACGAAACAAATCGTTTCAGAAGTGTACCTGTATGATACTCACGTTCTCTTCTTCCCGGATCATTCTGCATCGGATCCGGATTCCTGCGCATCTTATGCTTCTGCGCAGAACATTTTTGGCTCATATATTTTTCCCCCTTTTTCATTTGTTTTCTGAACTGCCATCAGTGTACACTTATTTCCATTTTTTCGCAACCGATACAGTGGAAGCCCAATAAATCCCCTGAAAGGGACCATTTCAGATGTCGATTCTTAGTGCTCGGACTTCCTCAAAGGAAGTTCGAGAGTTTAAAATCTGCTGCGTTTTTTCAATAAAGGATTCCTGTGATCCATACCGCCGCAAGAATTCCGGAAAAAGTACTGAACAAAGCCCCCGGCAGAATCCAGCGGCTTCGTTCTGCCTTAATATGGTTCAGATACACTGACATGACAAACAGAACCGTTTCTGCACTGGATACGATAACCGCTGCCAGAAATCCCACCTGTGAATCCGGTCCATATTCCTCAAACAGATCCAACAGCATGCCTGTTGCGGCCGAACCGGAAAACAATTTAATCAGAATCAGTGGAATCACCTCTGCCGGAATCCGCACCAGATGTGCAGCCGGAGCAAAAATTTCTGCCAGACGCGCAAGAAGCCCGCTGTCCCGCAGTACCTGCACCGCTGCCAGAAGCCCGATCAGTGTGGGCAGAATATCGGCAGCAATCCCCATACCCCTCTTTGCTCCATCCAGAAACACATGGAATACCGCCAGCTTCCTGCTCCATCCATATAATAAAATACAGCATACCAAAAAAGGAATACAGATATCCGATAAAAAGAAAATCACTTTCATATCGAAAATATATGTATTCCTTCCTTTATTAAGACCACTATCTTTCTTCTGTCAGCTTCCGGTACATGATCCGGCAGGACTTTTCATAGATTTCCCGGAATTCCGACTGTTCCATATCATAAAAGAAGCCTTTTCCCATGGTATTTTTTTTATTGGTTCCGTGGAAATCCGATCCGGTGCTGATCAGAAAAGGCTGCGAACCCGTTTTTTCTCCATCTGTTCCCATTTTTTGAAGTGTTTTCAGGATTCTTTCCACCTCTTCCTCGGTATCAGAAGGATGAAACACCTCCACACCATCCACGGAAAGTTCCCTGCAGTGACGGAAAAACCGTTCCATTTCCTCATCCGTAAAATGATATTCTGCCGGATGGGCAATGATGCACAGACCACCGGCTTCTTTTATGGCATGTACGGCTTCTTCCACAGTGATCTGC
>JALETI010000028.1 GCA_022781515.1 Lachnospiraceae bacterium | reverse complement strand
CAGCCTGTCCGTTGCCTGTTCGTTCAGGTCTGCCAGATAAGTCCAGAGCTTTCCGCTCAAAATCAGCTCATTCAGCAGCCCCAGATTGGTGATTCTCAGATATTCTCGGTGCATCCGTCCCCATTTTCCCAGAGGGCGGTGTTCCTCTGGCAGTTTCAAATCCGGCACATAGTAATCGCCCACCAGCACATAGTCCATGCCGTTTTCATGGATTCTCGGTTTTAAGTCTTGCATAGTAACCTCCATTTTTTTCACAGCTCAACAACTTCAATTCTTTCATAAAGGTCAGAAGAATCATTCTCAAATAAACGCCTATGATACTCTGCATCAGAAAAAGTCGGGTAAAAATATTCTTCATCGGGCTTACCGTCTTTGCGAATAAACCTAACTACCCACAAGAAAATCACACTCCTTTCTCACAGCGAATTATCCAGAAACAGATTCCGCTTGTTTGACTTCCCGTTCCTTTTTACGCTGCCTGTACCTGCGGACGGTTTCGTTTCTGCGGTCTTTTCGTTCACGCTCTTTTAGATCAGCCAGCCTTTGTGCTTCCTGTTCCTGCATCAGCAGTTCTTCTTCGGTATCTTCCACCATAAACTGACCGATGAAATTAAAGTAAATATCAATTTGCTGGCTTCGGTCTGCTGTTCTGCCGCCGGTTGCTTCGTGGACAACTACTTTGTCAATAAACTCATTGAGAGCAGTCTGGTCAATTTCTGTAAAGTCACGGTACTTCTGTACCAGACGCACAAACTGTTGACCATTTTCTGATTCTTGCTGAATCTCATGGATGCTCACTTCAATCTCTTTTACTCGTTCCTCCAGTTCCTGTTGCTCACTGTCATATTGAGCCATGAGCTTTTCAAACTGGCGGTCAGGAATTTTACCGGAAGCATTGCCTTCATACAGTCGCTTGATGTAGTTATCCAGCTCTGCAATCCTTTTTTTGATGTTTACCAGCTCTTTTTTGTCCTCTGATTGCGTATGCTTCTGGTCGGCACTGGTTAGCACCCTGACTTGTTCCAAAAATGCCTGTTCATTCCTCAAAACATACCGGGCAATTTTTCGGACAGCTTCATCAACCAGCTTGTCCAGAGTGGAAGATTTGATATAGTGCATGGTGCATTCGCCATACATGGACTTGTAGGTGGGGCAACGAAAACTACTGTCTGCATCATAGGTTTTTCCATCTGGTCTGTGCTGTGACTGTGGGCTTGAATAGGAAAGGCGTTTGCCACAATCTGCACAGTACACCAGCCCAGAAAGGCGGTGCGAATAGCTTCCGTTTGCCAGTTTGCGTCTTGTTCTTCTACGAAGTTTTTGAACCAGATGCCATGTTTCTGCATCAATAATCGGTTCATGGGTGTTCTCAAAGATAATCAGCTCATCTGGTCTTGCTTTCCGGCGTTTCTTGGTTTTGAAGTTCTCGCAGATGGTCTTGCCCAGAACCGTATGCCCCATATATTCCTGTTTGTCCAGAATGTAGGATACTGCGGTACAGTTCCAGCGGCAGGGGTCATGGTAGCTGTGATTACGGCTTTCTCCATGTTCGGACTGCTCCAGATATGCAGAGGGGATCAACACATTATCAGCGGTCAGCTGATTGGCTATGGCTTGGCTTCCCATGCCATCAATAACCATCTGGTAAATCCTGCGAACAACCTTTGCGGCTTCTTCATCAATCAGAAGATGGTTTTTGTCCTCTGGGTCACGCCTGTACCCATAGGGGATTGCGCCGCTGCACCGCTTGCCATCCTGCATCCGGGAACGGAAAATGGCTCGTATTTTGTTGCTGGTGTCCTTTGCATACCACTCATTCATGATGTTCAAAAACGGTGTGAAGTCGTTTTCCGTTGGATTGGCACTGTCTACGCTGTTGTTGATGGCGATAAAGCGGACACCTTTTTCGGGGAACATGATTTCGGTGTAAAATCCGACTTTCAAATAGTCACGCCCAAACCTGGACAGGTCTTTGACGCAGACAACATCAATCTCACCGGCTTCTATCGCAGCAATCATTTTCTGAAAGCCAGGACGCTTGAAGTTGGTGCCGGAGTAGCCATCATCTGTAAAATGCCGGATATTCTTGAAGCCCTGAGCCTGTGCATACTCCTCCAGATAGCGTTTCTGGTTGACTATGGAGTTTGATTCGCCCTGCATCTCGTCATCTCTGGACAAACGCTCATAGAGTGCCGTATACTTGATTTTCTTTACCGCCATCGGCTTTTTCCTCCTTTCTCAGTTTCTATGTAGGGCACAGGAAATACCGCATTTTGTTGTTGTGATATTTTCTCTGTCCTACATCATTGTAACCCTTCGGGTCTGTAACCACATATGAACTATGCATCTGCATCAGCGATGGCTTCACAAAGAACCGGGTCTTACCGGAACCGGAACCTCCAATCACCAGAATGTTCTTATTTCTTGCATATTTGGGATTCTTTGGCCTGCTGTTCAGCATCAGCCGTTCTGTCGCAGTCAGCGGAATATTCCTCTCAAAGACCGGGTCCATATACGGTTCAATATCCTTGGCATTGCCCCAGCGGGCAGAACCATATTCCCGGCCATGACGCATCTTCTTTGCATTCTTCCCCTTTGAATAAACTGCAAATTTCAATGCCAGACCACAGGCAGCACCCAGAAGAAGATGATAGGTTTTCACACTGATGAGCGGCATTCCAAATGCCTCCCCCATCCTGTTAACGGTATTCATTACCTTAGCAATAGTATCTTCCCCCGGAACAACACTGTATAACCAGACCAGCTTGTTTCCGAAATACGAAACCATTAGATATGGGAAATTTGCCAACAGAAATTTCTTTATCTGAAATGACCTGACTCTATCTCTTATGTTCCCAAAAAGAATCCGCAGATCATTTCGAATCCCTTCCACTATCTTTCTCATAGGCTGGGAGCTCCTCTTCCGCGGTCCTTTTCCCTGGTCCGTTCCCGATTCTTTGTCTTGCTAAGGCTCTTCTGCAGACGAACCAGCTTCGCCTTCAGAGACGGACGTTCCTTTCTCTTTGAAGAAACATGAACATATTCTTTGAAAGCCTGCGCAATCACATCTGTATCCTTTGCCTTGAAAAAGATCAGATATCGAGGCGGATTCACCGTCTGATCCTGCTTCACCGCATAATCAACGTTATACTTTCTGGCGATATTTTCAAACAGCTGGATATCCTTATCCTTGATTTCAATGTTGGTCGCACCCTGCCCCTGGCCGACCAGTTCTTCCACTGTCATCTTGCCATGGGTTGGATTACGCTGCTTTGCCTGTGGCCTGTTCTTGCTGTTCACCTGCTTTGCTTTCCGATGCGCCAGATAAGACATGATCGCCTTCTTCATGGTATTCCCCGAAAATCGAGCAGTCTGGACAGCCAGGGCAACTGTCTTTTGATTGACTTCTTCCTGCAAATTGATTCCTCCTCTCCAAAAATGCAATAAAAAAAGCAGCTGCAGACCGTTTGTGATCTGTAACTGCTTTTACGCTGTTTCATATATTTTTTTGTGTTCTGCGAAAATGGAAGCTGCCGGGTTCTTTTCATAAATATAATGTCAATTTTCAGGGTAAGCGCATTGAGCTAATAAACTGAAATTTCGTTACTCAATTCTTTTTAAGGATGCTCCTTAATATATATCAACTGCCAATTACCTGCGGTATCTTTTTCAAAGATCCATAAAGAGGGGACATTGCTACTGCCACATACTTCTTCTCCTTGATTATCGTAAACCATATTAGAATAGTACACCCACACATATCCGTAACCATCAAAAGAATTGAAATCTGCTGACCATAGTCTTAAAAAATGTTTTTCCTTTACTCCGCCTCTTTCAACATTCGTGGCATAACGCGCTAACGGACCATACTTGTCTGTAAGCTGCTCATCCGGTGTAGTTAAATCTGAGAAAGCCTCATTTGCTTTTGCAATAAACAGGCGGGCAGTATCACGTTCTTCACCACTTCCAATATATAAGAGTTTTGATATTTCTCCCGTCGTATAGTAACTTGGTGACCAAACTTGAAATACATGATATACAGGAAAAAAGTGAATGCAAATACAAACTGCCAATAATGCTGCAAGCGACAATATCCATTTCTTTGCTTTCTTTCGGTATTGTTTTTTTGCTAATTGGATAGAGTCATCAATAACTTTGTCAATTTCTTCCGTTGCAACTTCATTCTCCTTACATTGCATCACTTCCATCAAACTCAGGTCAAATACTTTTGCAATATCGTTAAACCTTGTGACTTCTGGCAAACACAAGCATCGTTCCCATTTGCTGATTGTAGCGGTTGAAACTTTCAACTGTTCAGCAACCTGAGCTTGCGTAAGATTATTCTTTTTTCTTTGTTCGACCATGAATGGTCCAAACTCATCTAATGTCATATAGACCACCTCCATGGCTCAAAATTATCAGTACAGGACATAAAAGTAAAACGACCTGTGGTTGAGTTGAAATATTATCAAGTTTTTTCTACAAAATGAGCAATAAATTGGAAATTGTTTCTCTGTTCAATCGTTAAAAAAAGCTTCTCTATCACAAAGATAATTCATTTTTTTAATAAATTTTCTTCTTGTTTGTATATCGCGCATGTATAATCTTTCAATATAATTATCTATGTATTGGATTACACGATTTGAAAAATCTATAACATTTACGTTAATTTTTGTATTCATCCCATTTCCCCGCACTTCTATAATATGGTTGCATGTTACACTTAACATACAACCATTTTGTGTTTCTCCTGAATGCAAAATTCCGCAACGAATACCTCTATAAAAGGCTCTTGCCACATCAAGTGAAATAAACACATCATTCATATATGTCATTAACATTTCTTCATATTTTACTTCATTATAATTAGTGGCAATGCTGCCATGTTCAAACTTATACATTGTATCAATCAAAAGACAGCACATTGCCATAGATGCAAAACCATTTTGCCTAGCATTTTTATTTAATAATTTGATTTGATTTATAAATCGACCATAGATTCTTTCTCTGAATATATTTATTGCTTTATTCCATGCTTCACTATCTGAATCAATTCGTAAGCGTAAGTTTCTATAATCAGAACGTGTGTGATTATCAGATATGAAAATTCCTCTTTCTGTTTGCATTATTGTCTCCTTAAAAATTCCGATTTACCATTCTGAAACTTCCTCGATGACACACTGATGTGCCTTACTGTCCTTTGAATAATTCACACCCACCAACAACAGATTCCCCTGATAATCCTCCAACGCTTTCACGTATTTTTTCTTTTTAATCTGCTCAATTGCTCCCTCTGCGGATTTGTCCCATTTCAATTCCACGATCATCGCAGGCTTATCCTGATGATTTTTGCGCGGCAGATATACAATATCAGCAAATCCCTGACCAGCCGGAAGTTCTCTGATCTCCGTATAATATGCCCTTGCACTGTAAAATGCCAGTGATACTACGCAGGCCAGTGAATTCTCATCGTTGTATTTTAAGATGGAAGTCTCAAAATGAGCCTCTTCAATTCCCTTTGCCACAGCTTCTGCATTTTTATTCCAGGTATCTTTCAGAAGGCTGTCTGATTTCCTAACCGCATTTATAATTTCCTGCCAGCCAACATTTTTAATTGCGGTCACAAATACCGATGCAATTTCTGAATTCGGTATAAAAACTTCTCCGGTGGAATAATCATATCCAAGATATCCTAAATGAATCAACAGAGTCAGTACATCGTCTGCAGATGAAAACGTAGTCATATCATTGCTGAATGCGCTGATATCAATTTTCTGGTGTGTTCCAGCCAGTAACTCTATGACCGTATCTTTTAAGCCATCGTAATTCATAACGATATATTCCCGCAGAGCCTCAAAGCTTTCCGTCTGATTCCAGTAATTGTCAAAACTCCTGCTGAGCATGGCACTCACCACCGATCTGGGACTGTATATATGGCCTGCATTTTCAAAACAGTAGCCATCATACCATCTCTTTGTCTCTTCAAAATCTATTTCATACCGGCGACATAACTCTCTCACTTCAGATTCTGTGAATCCTACATATTCCGCAAGTTGCTTTGGATTCGTCATGGAAAATTCATCGAACATATTCAACGCCGAATGTGTTCCATATTTTTTTATAGGAAGAATTCCAGTCATATATGCCAGTACTACATACGCTTTATCTTTTAACAGATTCCTTAAGAAATCGAGATATAATTTCTGGATCTGCTGATCATGTTTATTCTCCCGGAATATACAATCCCACTCGTCAATGATAAACACAAATGGGATCCCGTTTTCTGCATGGATATCATATAATACACTGATCAGATCATCCTCATCCATATAATCCACATCAGGATAGGATCTTTTTAAATCTTTCAGCAGATTTTTCTCGATCCGCATTATCATCTTTTCAACATTGTGTGTTGCACTTAAGAATTCCTGCATATTTAAGAAAATTACATGGTACTGATTCAAATGCTGTTCAAAAGAAGCATCTTCTCCTATTCTCAGATGTTCAAACTGACTTTTTGAATCAACTCCTCTTCCGTAATAAGAAGCAAGCATGTTGGCAGCCATGGATTTTCCAAATCTTCGGGGGCGGCTTACACAAATATAACGCTGCTCTGATCTAAGTACTCGATTTGTATATGAAATTAATCCACTCTTATCAACATAAATCTGTGAATTCAACGCAGTTTCAAAAAGAACATTGCCAGGATTCAAATATCTGCCCATTTTTTATTATGCCCCTTTCTTTTTCCGACTCACTATCTCTATTCATTTCACCATATTACCTGCAATTGGTCAATATCCGTTCCGTTTCTGCCATATCCTTTTCAATCAACGGGCGCATACTATCCTTATACTTTGATAAATCAGCATCCCTCAAACTTGATAATATTCCCGGAATATACTGCGGTTTTGCCAGACCTACCTGTGCAAGAGCTTTCACACACTGTCTGGCGGTAATCGGTTTTTCATCCGTTATATGCGAAAGAAAATCAGATATAATCGCATCAAATCGATTTCCCTCGTCCCACTGGGCATTTGCCGCAAGAATGTACAATGCCCGATTTCTTACCAATGATTTGGGATGAT
>JALETI010000022.1 GCA_022781515.1 Lachnospiraceae bacterium | reverse complement strand
CGTGGTCGTAAAGAATGATCGTGTTTGCCATATTGACCGGAATATCGATCTTCTGTCTGGACAGAGCAAGCATCAGCTGATCCACCACAATCGCAAAACCGACAGAAGGAGCCTTCTTGCCGAACTGCTCCAGCAGCTTGTCATAACGTCCGCCGGTCACAATATAATCACCGGTTCCATAGGTATATGCTTTAAAAATAATACCGGTATAATAGGAATATTTACTCAGCATCCCCAGATCATAGGACACATAATCGCCCAGTCCGTATCCATCCAGGATATCCTGCACCCGTTCCAGACGTTCAATCGCTGCCAGCGCACGCGGATTGGTCGTCATCGATTTTGCGATCCGGATCTGTTCGATGTCGCCAAACAGCTCCGGAAGCTTCAAAAACAGACGCTTCAGTTCCGGTGTCATGGTATGCTCGTTCAAAAGTTCTTCCACGCCGAAATAGTTCTTATTCTCAATCAAAACCCGAAGCTGGTTCTGAGTCTCTTCATCAATACCGGATTCCTCTACGAGGCCGCGGTAAAACTCGACCTGTCCCAGTTCCACCTGAAATTCCTTCAGTCCGGCTGCTTTCAGAGCATCGATCACCATGGCGATCATCTCTCCGTCTGCGTCACTGGTATCATCTCCGATCAGCTCCACGCCGGTCTGTGTCGTCTGCTTCAGCCGGCCCTGATAACTGGTGCTGTTGATAAACGTCTGTCCCAGATAACACAGGCGCAGCGGACCGGTCTCATCCATATAATACTTTGCGACGCAGCGTGCGATCGATGGTGTAATATCCGGCCGAAGCACCAGTGTGTTGTTGTCACGGTCAAAAAACTTATACATCTCGCGGCTGCCTACGCTGCCGCGCTCCTTGTTGAAAATATCAAAAAATTCAAAAACGGGTGTCTCAATATTCTGATAACCGTAGAGGTAGAATACCTTCTGAATCTGTTCCTGTACGGCCATTTTCCGGGCACATTCTTTGTCATAAATGTCACGTACTCCTTCGGGAGTATGCAGTAGCTGATTATTCATAAGTCCTCCTGACACTTTCACATGGTAAAGTGCTAATTTGTTAACGTGAACACTATTATATGGTAAGTTGCATGAAATGTCAATGTCTATTTTACGTCTTTCCCGGCATTCCGTCAACGGAACTTTATTTATTAGTAACTTTAATATATCAAGTGGATTGTATTAACTATATGATATATGTTACACTGATACTGAAGAAAATATCTGTTCTTCGCAGATATTACCATGAATAAAAGTTGGAGGTTTCTATAGATGGGTGGTTTTTTTGGAGTAGTATCGCATGAAGACTGTGTCATGGATCTTTTTTTTGGCACCGATTATCATTCACATCTCGGCACACGCCGCGGCGGTATGGCCGTATATGGAAAAAACGGCTTTCAGCGCAGCATTCACAACATCGAGAATTCTCCGTTCCGTACCAAGTTTGAGCGGGATGTAGAGGAACTGAAGGGCAATTCCGGTATTGGTTCGATCTCAGACAATGAGCCGATGCCGCTGCTGATCCAGTCTCATCTGGGCAGCTATGCAATTGTAACGGTTGGTAAGATTAATAATGAAGATGAACTGGTGCGTCAGGCATTTGAGAACGGTCATATTCATTTCATGGAGATGAGTGGCGGGCGTATCAATGCTACCGAGCTGACCGCAGCCCTGATCAATCAGCGGGAAAGTCTCGTAGACGGACTTCTGTATGCACAGGAGATGATTGAAGGATCCATGTCTATCCTGCTTTTGACTCCGGAAGGTATTTATGCGTCGCGAGACCGCTACGGACGTACTCCGGTTGTGATCGGCAAAAAGGAAGGAGCACACTGTGTATCGTTTGAGAGTCATGCTTATATCAATCTTGGTTATCGTGACTGCATGGAGCTGGGACCTGGTGAAATCGCTCTGATTAAGCCGGATGGTTTTCAGTCTTTAAGCCGCCCGCGCAAGGAGATGAAGATCTGTTCCTTCCTCTGGGTTTACTATGGATATCCGACTTCCAGCTATGAGGGAGTCAATGTCGAAGAGATGCGTTATCACTGCGGTGAGCGCCTTGCCATGCGCGATCATGTATGCAGCGGTCAGTGCAGCGGATGTCCGGGACATGCTTCTGAGACTTCAGTCTCCGCGGTTCAGCCGGATCTGGTTGCCGGCGTGCCGGATTCCGGTATTGCCCATGCGATCGGTTATGCCAACGCATCCGGAATTCCGTTCGCAAGGCCGTTTATCAAATACACACCCACCTGGCCGCGTTCCTTTATGCCGACCAACCAGAGCCAGCGCAACCTGATTGCCAAGATGAAGCTGATTCCGGTAGATGCGCTGATCCGTGACAAGAAGCTGCTGCTGATCGATGACTCTCTGGTTCGCGGAACCCAGCTTGGGGAGACGACAGAGTTTCTGTATCAGAGCGGTGCAAAAGAAGTTCATATCCGTATGGCATGCCCGCCGCTGCTTTTTGGCTGTAAATATCTGAATTTCTCACGGTCCAATTCGGAACTGGACCTGATCACCCGCCGTGTGATCCGTGACCGCGAGGGAGATGTCGTATCCCGGGAGCTTCTGACCGATTATGCCGATCCGGACAGCCGAAATTACGCAGAGATGGTAGAGGAGATCCGCAGACGTCTGAACTTCACATCGCTCGGCTATCATCGTCTGGACGATCTGATCGAGTCCATTGGTCTTCCGAAAGAAAAACTCTGTACATACTGCTGGGACGGAAGGGGATAATCACCCTTCCGCCAGTTCTCTGAGTATCCGGTCAAACTCCGGATATTCCCGATTCAGACGGATCAGCTTTCCGTCCGGATTCTGAAAACAATGCGTGGAAGTACCGGTGAATACCACTTCTCCCGTCTTTGCATGCTTCATTTCATACCAGACAATCAAACGCACACCTTTGAATTCTTTCACTCCGGTGCGAATCACGACGGTATCATGGAAGGTCGTGGTATGCCGGTACTGTGCCTCCACGCTGACCACCGGGGAGATGATTCCCATCTCCTCCAGCCGGTCATACCCCCAGCCAATCTGGTCCAGCATATCCGTACGGGCCTCTTCCATCCACCGGATGTAATTCGAATGATGCGTGATGCCCATGCGGTCTGTCTCATAGTATTGAACTTTATGAAGGTATTCTGTCATAATTTCTGTTCCTCTTTTTTCTAATCCCGATCATTGGTCAGCTTCAGCTGATCCATCACATAGAAAATCAGACTCAGGATCATGCCGACCACACAGGCCAGAACCATTCCGGTCAGCTGAATATTACCGATTTTCACTGCAATACCGGAAAGGCCGGTGACAAAGATCACCGAGGTCAGCGCCTGATTTCTGGATTTTGCAAAATCCACACTGGAATCCACAAGAATACGCAGTCCGGAGGTTCCGATCATGCCATAAAGCAGAAATGAAATACCGCCGATCACAGGACCTGGAATCGTACTGATCAGGGTGGACAGCTTGCCTACAAAGGAGCAGATGATGGACATAACGGCAGCACCTGCGATGACACGCACGCTGTAGACACCGGTCATGGCCATCACACCGATGTTCTCGCCATAAGTAGTCGTCGGTACAGAACCGATCATTCCGGAAATCATCGTGGAGAAGTTGTCACCAAACAGGCTGCGATGCAGTCCCGGGTCTTTCAGGAGATCACGTCCGACGATCTTGCTGGTTACGACCTGATGGCCGATATGCTCCGATGCGATGACAAGAATTACCGGCATGATGATCATGATCGCCTCGAGATTAAATTTCGGAGTTGTAAACTGCGGAAGCGCAAACCACGGAGCCGCAGCCACCTCCTCAAAGCTGACGATGCCGCATGCGATCGCAGACGCGTAGCCGGCAAGCACCGCAATCAGGATTGGGATGACCGAAAGGAATCCGCGGAAGGCAATGGAACCAAACACCGCAAATCCGAGTGTCACCAGGAATACGATCAGATTCTTTGGATCAATGGTTTCTTCCAGGAGCCCTGCATTTCTGGCTGCGGAAGAAGAAAGCTCCAGACCAATCAGCGCTACAACCGGTCCCATGGCAGCCGGAGGCAGAACCACGTTGATCCAGTCGGTTTCGAATTTGTAGACGATCAGTGCCAGCAGGCAGCCGCAGAAACCAACTGCCACGAATCCGCCCAGTGCATATTCATATCCGAAGTTGCTGATAACGATGCCAGCGGGAGCCAGAAATGCGAAGCTGGAACCAAGATAAGCCGGTGCTTTCCCCTTTGTCACCACAATAAATAACAGAGTGCCGACACCATTCATGAACAGTACAATCGCCGGGCTGATGCCAAACAGAAACGGCACCAGAACCGAAGCACCGAACATGGCAAACATGTGCTGGACACTCAGCGGCAGAAGCAGATTAAACGGAACCTTGTCTTCCACCTGAATGATACGTTTACTAGCCATAATGCTCCTCCTGTATAAAATTGTATTTTCTATAGATCCGCCAATTCCGCAAAGAAGAGTTCATAAAAATCATCCTCTCCTTCCAGAACCGGAGAATTTTCACCTCCGCCATTAGTACTTCGTTTGATCGCTGCGTAGAATTCCTCTCCCGCCTGGATCAGATCCATCTCATAAACCGGATACCCCAGTTCGCGGCACAATCTGCAGAATGCAGCCATCGGGTCCGTTTCTGTTCGGGTATTCATAATTCTTTTTTTCAGATCCGGATCCTGTTTTGCTTTCTGTTTCAGTTCCTCCAAAGCCATTACTGCGTCCATATCCAATTCCCTCCGTTATGTGTTTTCGTAAGCATATACCAGAAGCTGGTAGATTTCATCGCTGACCGGCGCTTTCGGTTCGTACGGTTCGAGAAGTCCTCGCAGTTTTTCAATCTCCTCCGTTGCCGGCAGGTCAGCAGCCTGCGTCATGAGTGCCTCCCGGATCTCCTTCAGATCTTCCCTGCGTTCGGGGACCGGAAGTCCGTATTGTTTCGCCAGCATGCCGATCACGGCAGCACACTCCGAATCGGCATAGATTTTCGGCACCTGATCGAAGCGCATGCGAATTTCAATCGACTGCTTTACTATGGAAAAAATCATCGTATCCTCCTTATGCTCTCTGATCCAGATCTCTCTGAATCATCTCCAGATAATGAACCAGAATATCCCGGTGTGCCCGTATCCGGAAGGTGTGATCGATCTCTTCATAGGTCACACTTTTGCGCCCCCCGTCATCCATGCGTTTCCAGAACCGGTAAAGGTCCCGAAACGGAACATAATAGATTTCGTCCAGCGACGTGAAATACAGAATAATGAAAGCGATGCCGCCCTGCTGCTCAAATGCCTCCATAAACCGGATCTGATGCTCATGGACATTCTGAAGCGGAAAGGTTTTCACTGCACATTCCTTGGCATCGAAGCAGACCGGAATTCCCTGAACGGCTCCGATATAATCGACGGTACTTTTCTGGTCAAAGTACGCCAATGTAATGTGGCGCGTCTCCTTATCAATCGTGATGGGCGTAATCGGGGTCGGTATCTTCTGAATCAGTGCCAGCTTCTGTTCCCGGTATACGTCATTGGTGTGGTTGATCATGTCTTCCAGTGTGGAACCACGCAGACCACGGCTTTTCCAGGTCCCCATCTCCGATCACCGTCCTGCTTCTTTCTCGTATTCCGTCCCGAAAATTTTGGAAAATTCCCTGGGCGCCGGTGCCAAAAACCGCTTTCCGCTCAGATAAGCAAAGGGTTCCGCCAGTTCCGGAAATACCATCTGCCAGGAGTGCAGCATCTGGGAACGGATATGATAACGCTGTTTTACCTCCTCATTCAATCCCGGATCCCCATATTTGTAATCCCCCAGGATCGGGTGTCCGATGGATGCCAGATGTGCGCGGATTTGATGCGTGCGTCCTGTAATCAGAGTAACCTTCAACAACGTATATCCGTCTTTGTAAGCCAGCGGTTCGTATTCCGTCCGGATCGGGAGTGCTCCGTCTGCCGCGTCATGGAGGATGGAAACCTGATTGGTTCGTTCGTCCTTTTTCAGGTAGCCGTTGATCAGCTGCCGTTTCGTGATCTGCCCGCGCACTCCGCATATATAGTATTTGTGGAGGGAACGGTCTTTGAATACGGCAGAAAGCATCTGCAGACCGGCCAGAGATTTGCCCGCTGCTACCAGTCCGCTGGTGTTGCGGTCCAGGCGGTTGCAGACAGACGGGTGAAAGCTTCGAAGTTCCTCATTCGTCAGCTGACCGGAATTCAGCAGATAATCGATCACATATTCCACCAGTGATTCATCCGTTTCCTTTGCTTTTTGAGAGAGCATACCGGATGGTTTATTGATCAGAAGAATGTGTGCATCCTCATAGATGATATCCAGTTTTTGCCTGCTTACCCTCTGTACTTTGACTTCCGAAAATTTATCAAAGGTCTCATCCGAAAGAAACAGCCTGATTTCATCGCCCTGCATCAGTTTTTCTGATCCGTCACATTTTTTCCCGTTCAGCGTAATATTTTTCTTACGCATCATTTTATATAGAAATCCCTTACCGGCAAGGTTCAGATATTTTCCAAGCAGCTTGTCCAGACGCTGTCCGGCCTCATTGCTGTTTACGATAATACTCTTCATATCCTAAATAACTCCGTCACATTGATATATTTTTCATCAGCTTTGCCGCATAAGCCACTGTTCCGTCATCCTCAAAAGCGTCTGCCGGTCTCAGACTGTCCAGGCGGCGCAGAAAGCTGTGTTCATCCCGGATCAGCTTCAGGTTCGGATCCAGATGGTTGGCGGAAAACAATGCATTCAGCGCCTTCTCCGCCTTTCCGGTATCCAGCCCGGAAGCCGGGCAGTATGCATATACGCCCTGCGGATGAACCGCAGCGGCATCGATGGGAATGACAAATTCTTTTGTAGTCACAATCAGGTCATAGAGCACGGTATACTGCCCCTCATAGGCCTGCACTTTTTTATGAAAATCTTCTGCCGGCGTACGATATTTCCAGGAGGCAAGCAGCGGAGACGCCAGGTTTGCCATGGGAAGTACCGTCAGAATCGCCATCACGGTCAGGATATTTCTGGCGGCCTCCTGATCTGCACACTGTCTTGCTGCAAGCTGACCAAGAATGGCTGCGATCAGCAGCAAAACAAGTGTCAACTGAATCTTTTTGCGGCTTTCTCGATATCCGTATTGTCCTTTCTGTATCTTCATATCTTATCTCCCTGTGTCGGAATATCAGAGCTTCTGTTTGATCCGCAGAAGCAAATCCTGCGGAAGAAGCCTGCATAAAAGGCGGAACGTCTGCATGGACAGACCATAAACGGAGATCGGACGCCCCATCATACTGTCGCGGATTGCCTTTTTGACTACCCGCTTCGGTTCTGCCATAAAATATCGTTTGTAGGACGGCATTGCTTCTGTGGAACCTGCAAGCTCCAGAAATTCCGTCCGGACCGGTCCCGGACACACGGCAGTCACTGCGATGTCACGTTCCCTCAGTTCTTCGTGAAGTGCCCGGCTGTAGCTCAGAACAAACGCTTTTGTCGCCGCGTAAATGCCAAAGTCCGGCTGAGGCAGAAATGCCGCCGCAGAAGCAAACTGCAGAATCCTGCTGTGATCTGCAAGATACGGAAGCACCAGGTGGGTCACTGCACACAGTGCCTCACAGTTTAAGCGGACCATGCCGGTCTCCTGTGCAAGTGCTGCGGAACCGATCCGGCCGTTTTTTCCGCAGCCGGCCGCATTCACCAGAATCCTCACCTGTGGCCGGACTCGTTTCAGTTCCGCTTCCAGCCCGGCAAGGCCAGCCGGGTCCTCCAGATTCAGCGGCAGAATTTTAAGCGGTACCGGAAGCTGACCGCGCAGCTGTTCCAGACGGTCCTCTCTGCGGGCAATGGCCCAGATCTCCTCAATTCCGCCAAATCGGTCGGCAATCTGTATCACACACTCCCGACCCATTCCGGAGGAAGCTCCGGTTACTATCGCCGTTTTCATCTCAGTCACGCCTTTCTCTGTACTTTTTTATGCACGTTTCGGATCGTTTTCTTTTTCACCGGTGTCCGTTCCTTCTCTCCGGATTCTTTTCTGGTGCTCCCGGAGTTCCTTCCGGTATTCCATCCGGTACGAGGGCGGATCAGACATTTCTTATCATAACCGATCAGATCGGTCCGCCCTGCTTTCTTCAGCGCCTCTTCCACCAGCTCATAGTTCTTTGGATTGCGGTACTGGATCAGAGCGCGCTGCATCGCCTTCTCATGCGGATTGACCGGCACATAGACCGGCTCCATGGTCCGCGGATCCAGACCTGTGTAATACATACAAGTGGAGATTGTTGACGGCGTGGGATAAAAATCCTGTACCTGTTCCGGCATATACCCCATATCACGGACAGCTTCCGCCAGCTGGATCGCATCTTTCAGGGTGGAACCGGGATGGGATGACATCAGATAAGGAACCAGATACTGTTTTTTCTTCAACCGTTCATTGGTTTTCTGATACTGACGGACAAATTCCTGGTATACATCGTTTCCCGGTTTGCCAAGATATTTTAAAACCCGATCGGATACATGTTCCGGAGCAACCTTCAGCTGGCCGCTGACATGATACCGGCACAGTTCTTCCAGAAAATTGCTCTTTTTATCTGCCAGTACATAATCAAAGCGAATGCCGGAACGGATAAATACTTTTTTCACACCGGGCAGATTCCGCAGTTTGCGCAGCAATTCCATGTAATCCCGGTGGTCCGCCCGCAGATTTTTGCAGGGTTCCGGGAAAAGACACTGTTTCTTTGGACATACCCCTTTGGTAAGCTGTTTCTCGCAGGCAGGATGCCGGAAATCCGCCGTGGGACCACCCACGTCATGGATATACCCTTTGAAATCCGGCTGACGGGTCATCAATTCGGCTTCCTTCAAAATAGATTCATGACTTCTGGACTGAATAATCCGTCCCTGATGGAAGGTCAGGGCACAAAAGCTGCAGCCGCCGAAACATCCTCTGTTATTGACCAGACTGAATTTCACCTCAGAAATGGCAGGAATACCGCCGGCTTCATCATAAATCGGATGCCAGGTTCTCATGTATGGAAGATCATAGATATCATCCATCTCCATCTGCGTCAGAGGGTAGGCGGGCGGATTCTGCACCAGATACTGTTTATTGGGATACGGCTCCACCAGTTTCCTGCCGCTGAATGGATCCGTATTACAGTACTGGGTGTAAAAGCTTTCTGCATATTTCTTCTTTGTCTGCTGCAATTCCTCAAATGCAGGAAGTATAACAGCATCCTGAAACAGTTCCGGATTGGAGGTCCGGTATACGGTTCCCCGGACAAAGGTAATATCCTTTACAGACATGCCGCTGGCGAGGCAATCCGCAATCTCCACGGTGGAATGTTCACCCATTCCGTAGCAAAGCAGATCGGCCGAAGAATCCATCAGCACCGACCGTTTCAGTTTATCGGACCAGTAGTCATAATGTGCCATACGCCGCAGGCTGGCCTCAATCCCTCCGATGATGACCGGAACATCCTTGTACACCCTTCGAATCAGATTGCAGTATACAACCACGGCGTAATCCGGTCTCCGTCCCATGACGCCTCCGGGAGTATAGGCATCCGTCTGGCGCCGTTTCCTGGCAACGGTATAATGATTCACCATGGAATCCATATTGCCGGAAGAAACCAGAAAACCAAGTCTGGGACGACCGAATACCCGCACGGAATTCTCATCTTTCCAGTCCGGCTGGGGCAGCATCGCCACTTTATAGCCATGGGATTCCAACAGTCTGCTGATGATGGCAGGACCAAAGGAAGGGTGATCCACATAGGCATCTCCTGTTACATATACAAAGTCCGGCTGTTCCCAGCCCATTTGTTCCATTTCCTCTCGATTCACCGGTAAAAAACCTGCCATCAAATCCCTCCTGTGTTATCCTTCTTTTTTCAATTCCCGCACGGCTTCATGCAGGGGTCTGTATCTGCGCTTCCGTGTCACCTCTGCCAGATGCAGTTTTGTGATGTCCACAAGCGTCGTTTTTGTCCGATCTTCTGAAAGACATTGTCTGAAAAAGTGAAGGAGTGCTTCCGTATCCTCCTTTTTTTCCATATCTATAAAATCCACCAGTATGATACCGCTGTAATTGCGCAGCCGAAGCTGTACGGCAATTTCCGCAGCAGCTTCCATATTGGTTCGGTACAGATGCTTTTCTTTATTGATTTTATCCGTACATTTTCCGGTATTCACATCAATTACCGTCAGGGCTTCCGTAGGTTCCAGAATCAGATACCCGCCGGATTTCAGCCATACCCTCGTTCCCAATGCATGATCGAAGGCTGTGTTCAGAGAATACAATGCTGTCAGGGACAATTTTTCATCGGTATACAGATGCACGGGAATATCCGGCAGTTTCTCCCGGATTTCCTCATACACGTCTGACAGATCCGTCACCACTTCCCGGGGATCACTTTTCGGATAATCCCGGATCAGTTCCAGAAAGGGGTGGTCGATCGTTCCATACAGGAAAAACAGGTCCGATAGGGTGCTGTTTTTCTGATTTTTTCATATCGTTCGATCAGACACCGGATTTCAGAAAGCACCGTTTCCCGTTCTTCTTCATAGCTGTTGGTCCGCAGAAGCAGTGCATATTCCGATGAAAGCCAGCCCTTTTCCTGCAGCTGCTGCCGGATTTCCTTCTGAAATAAATCATCGTGAATTTTTCTGGAAAAAGCAAGTCCCTTTTCCCCCATGATCAGAACGGCATATCTTCCGCTGAGATTCACATGCCCTTCCAGTACAGGAAGCTTGGTTTTTACCGCTTCCTTGGCAATCTGAACCAGAATCTCGTCACCGCAGGTCGGAAGACCCCTTCTTGCCTGTCTGGTATAAAGAAAGCTCTCCTGTTTGTCCAGAGCCAGATATCCATTGACCCCGCAGCCGAAATCCACAAAGGCCGCATTGATGTTTTTTACAATACTCTGTATTTTCCCTATGAAAATATCACCGACCCGGAAGGCTTTTTCCTGTTCCACATGAAGCTCGGTTATGCGGTTTCCTTCCTTCAGTGCAGCTGCAATTCCCTGTTCTCTGCGGGTAATGATCATCACATTATTCAATGATCTCACCCAGGCTTTCCAGAGAAACCAGCTTTCTCTTCCGGTTTTCCTTTGCCAGATCCGCATACATCTCCAGACGGTGGTTGTGGAAGGGAAGACTTCCCTCGGGAACATTTCTCCATGCAGCAAAGGCTTCCATCACCTGTTCCGGTTTCAGATTAGCGGCGCTGCCTGCAGAAACCTGCAGAAACAGCTGATCCTGTCCTTTCTCATTCTGCAAAAATTCGGTTTTGTATATCAGCGGACGGATTTCCATATCCAGTTCCTGCTTCTTTGTTTTTTTATGAATGATAACGGATTCCTGCTTCAGGAATTCTGCAAATGCATCCTTTGTCTGCTGATCCACAGGAACATCAAAGGTAAGGAGATAATCAGCCGCAGCCACCATGGACATGGCTGTTTTTGATTTTTCCGGAAGCTTTACGTAACCGGTAATCCGAATGCCGTCAACGGAAACACGGTTGATCCGTTCCATCATCTTTGCCGATGATTCCGTGGAAAGTACTTCGATATCCACATATTCTCCTTCCGATGTCATTCCCACCCCCAGAGGAGAGGCAAAGCTCATGATCTGATGGGGACTGAAACCTTCCGAATAAGCACTGTCCACCTCTGCACGGCGCATGATTTTCTGGAAACAACGCATGGTATCAAGATGGCCGATATATTTCAGATTTCCTGTTTTTGAAAATTTAATTCTGATCTTCATGGTTTTCCTCCATCCTGTCGGTTTCATTATTCAGAGATGAGCCTTCCGAAGCAGAACATTCCTGCCCGGCACACACGGGATGCTCCCCATGGCATGCAGATCTGCTGTAACGATCCGCACTGCAGCCGGCACATTTTTCTGCACAGTTGGGCGTTACTTCTTCTGCCATGGCTTTCTTCCATTCACGGATCAGGAATTTTTTGCTGACACCTGCATCAATAAAATCCCAGGGGAAGATTTCATCCAGGCTTCTTTCTCTTGTGGTATAGAAATGGTAATCCAGACCACATTCTGTCAGGATTCCCATCCATTTCTCATAATCAAACTGTTCGGACCATGCGTCATAGATGCATCCTTCCTGATATGCTTTCAGGATAGCGCCTCCCACACGGCGGTCACCTCGTGCAAAAATGCCTTCCAGAATGGATGCTTCCGGGGAATGCCACTGATAGCTCAATCGTTTCTGGTTCAGCTGATTTTTCATGGCTCGCTTTACAATCACTGCTTTTTCAATATATTCTTCCATTTCACACATGGGTGCCCATTGCAGGGGTGTGAAGGGCTTGGGAATAAAGAAAGATGTACTGGATGTAATCTGTACACTTCCCTTCCGTTCGGGCTTGGGGATGGCATCAAAGTACTCCGCCGCAATCTTGTTGGCCAGCTCTGCAATTCCTTCCATATCTTCCACGGTCTCTGTGGGAAGACCCAGCATGAAGTACAGCTTCACCTTGGTCCATCCGCCGAGAAAGGCCTTTCTGGAACCATCCAGAATATCTTCTTCCGTCAGTCCTTTGTTGATCAGGTTGCGCATACGCTGGGTACCCGCTTCCGGTGCAAAGGTCAGACTGCTCTTTTTGATATCCTGCACTTTACTCATAATATCCAGAGAGAAGGAGTCAATACGCAGGGAAGGAAGGGACAGGTTCACATGTTGTGCATTGCAGTGATCGATCAGTCCGTTCATCAGACCGGCCAGATCTCTGAAATCACTGGTACTCAGGGAACTGAGGGACAGTTCCTCATGTCCGGTATTTTTCAGAATATTTTCAGCCAGTTTCAGCAGATCCTCGGTTTTCCGTTCTCTTCTGGGACGGTACACCATGCCCGCCTGACAAAAACGGCAGCCCCGGATACAACCGCGCATCACTTCCAGTACACCTCTGTCCTGGGTAACCTTGATAAAGGGAACAATGGGTTTTTCCGGATAACACAATGCAGAAAGATCCTCTGCTGCCACTTTCCGTACCGTTGCAGGTACCTCCGGAGAAACCGGTGTGAAGGAAGCAATGGTCTGATCTTCATGATAGGTGACTTCATAGAGGGAAGGTACGTAAATGCCCGGAATCTGTGAAGCCTTCATCAGAAACTGCTTTCTGTCAAATCCCTGTGCCCTGCATTCCTGATACAGATCCACCAGCTTCAGGTTGTTGATCTCGCCTTCACCGATATAGAACAGATCAAAGAAATCCGCAATGGGTTCCGGATTGTAGGTACAGGGACCTCCGCCGATAATGATGGGATCCTCATTGGAACGTTCGCAGGCAAGCAGAGGAATCTGCGCCAGATCCAGAATCTGAAGAATATTGGTATAACACATTTCATACTGAATGGTAATACCGACAAAATCAAAATCTTTAATCGGCTCCTGGGATTCCAGACCGAATAACGGGATGTGATCCTGTTTCATGATCTCATGGAGATCCAGCCAGGGAGAAAACACACGCTCGCACCAGATATCCTCCCGCTGGTTATACATATCATATAAAATCTGCATGCCCAGATGGGACATCCCGATTTCATATACATCGGGAAAACACATGGCAATCCTGGTTTTCACCTTTGCAGGATCTTTGACCACTGCATTGTACTCACCGCCGATGTATCTGGCGGGTTTTTCCACTTTCAGTAATATTTCTTCGCTTAACGCTAATTTATTCATATATAAACATTTCCTTTCCCCTTATTCCACCCCTTGATTGCTGTCCCAGTCTGCGATCATGCTGAGGAAATCCAGCTGATTGGTATCGGGAATGTCGCCGAACAGGCCAAGACGCTTCATAACGGCAATATTGGTTGAAGTGGCCTTGGTTCTGGCTGCAAAATCTTCCAGTGACAGAAACTGTCCATCCTTTGCTGCTTCTTCGATCTTAACCGCTACCGTTTCTCCCAGACCGTCAATACTTGCAAAAGATGGCATGATTTTACCGTCAATGATCTGGAACCGGGTTGCCTTTGCTTTATATATATCGATTGGCATAAATTCAAATCCCCGTGCATACATTTCCTGAACGATACGCATATCTTTGATCATGGTTTTTTCCATGGCACTGATTTTTTCCGTACTGTTCTGCAGAATATGGAGATGCCGATCCAGAACTTCCCGTCCCAGACACATCAGTTCATAATTGAACGCATCTGCACGAATGGAAAAATAAGCCGTATAATATTCCAGCGGATAGAAAATCTTACAGTAAGCGATTCTCCATGCCATCATAACGTAGGCAGCGGCATGGGCCTTGGGGAACATATATTTGATTTTCAGACAGGACTGAATGTACCATTCCGGTACATTGTTTTCCCGCATGGCTTCCTGTTCCTCCGGTGTCAGTCCTTTGCCTTTTCGGACTTTTTCCATCAGCTTAAAGGATTTTTCCGAATCCATTCCCTTTCCGATCAGATAAATCATAATATCATCTCGGGTACAGATTGCCGTCTGAATGGTTGCCGTACCACTAACGATCAGATCCTGTGCATTTCCCAGCCAAACATCTGTTCCGTGGGCCAGTCCGGCAATACGGACCAGGTCAGAGAAATACTTGGGCTGGGTGTCAATTAACATCTGCATGGCAAAATCCGTACCGAATTCCGGAATCCCCAACGTTCCCAGAGGGGTACCGTCAATGTCATCCGGGGTAATACCCAGCGCATCCGTACTGCGGAAAAGACTCATAACTTCTTTGTTATCCAAAGGAATCGTTCTGGCATCAATGCCAATCAGATCCTCCAGCATACGGATCATGGTGGGATCATCATGGCCCAGAATATCCAGCTTCAGAAGGTTGTGGTCAATGGAATGGTAATCAAAGTGTGTGGTAATGGTCTTTGTGGTCATATCATTGGCCGGATGCTGAACCGGTGTAAAAGAATAGATTTCCTCCCCATGGGGCATTACGATGATGCCGCCCGGATGCTGTCCGGTACCGCGTTTTACGCCCACGAAGCCGGAGGCAATCCGTTCCATTTCACAGCGCCGTTTTGTAATACCACGCTCTTCATAATATTTCTTTACGTAACCAAAGGCGGTTTTATCCGCCAGTGTACCAATGGTGCCGGCACGGAAGGTATTTCCCTTTCCGAAAATCACTTCTGTATAATCGTGGGCTTTACTCTGATATTCTCCCGAAAAGTTCAGGTCGATATCCGGTTCTTTATCGCCTTTAAAACCAAGGAAGGTTTCGAAAGGAATATCAAACCCATCTTTATGAAGAGGGGCACCGCATACCGGACATTTTTTATCCGGCATATCACAGCCTGCCATACCGCTGAAGGCCCGTACTTCCTCGGAATCAAAGTCATAATAATGGCATTCCGAACAATAATAATGGGGACTCAGCGGGTTTACTTCTGTAATACCGGACATGGTAGCCACAAAGGAAGAACCTACGGAACCACGGGAACCAACCAGATAGCCATCTTCATTGGATTTCCACACCAGTTTCTGCGCAATAATATACATAACGGCAAATCCGTTACTGATAATGGAATGCAGTTCCTTTTCCAGACGGTCCACCACCACCTGGGGAAGTTCTTCCCCGTAGATGCTGTGGGCCTTTTCATAACACATATCGCGCAGGTCTCTGTCAGAATTTTCAATAACCGGCGGGCACTTATCCGGCCGTACCGGCTCAATCCGGTCGCACATATCGGCAATCAGGTTGGTATTGGTGATAACCACTTCTTCCGCTTCTTTATCCCCCAGATAACGGAATTCATCCAGCATTTCTTCGGTGGTGCGGAAATAAAGCGGCGTAGCTTCATCGGTATCTTTAAAACCCTGTCCCGCAAGAATAATGCTGCGGTAAATGGCATCCTCCGGTTTCATGAAATGGGAGTCACAGGTGGCAACCACCGGTTTGTTAAATACCTTGCCCAGATTGTAAATCTTTCGGTTCAGTTCCTGAAGATCCTCATCCGATGATACACCATACTTTGACTGTTTCAGCATAAACCGGTTGTTGCAGATGGGCTGAATTTCCAGATAATCATAAAAATTTACCAGCTCTGTAATTCTTGCATCATCCACCCCCAGCAGAATGGCCTGAAACAGTTCCCCTGCCTCACAGGCCGAACCGATAATCAGACCTTCCCGGTTTTCCATCAGCAGGGATTTGGGGATTCTGGGTCTTCGGTTGAAATAGGTCAGGTGAGATTCGGAAACCAGACGATACAGATTCACCCGGCCCAGATCATTCTTGGCTATCATTACAATATGATATACCTGGGGATTTTTCCGGATCAGTTCCGGTGTGGCAGCCGAAACCCGATTTACATCCTTCAGGGTAAAGACCTTGCGCTCTTTGAATTTTTTTATGAACTCAATAAAAATGCCGGCTGTACACTCGGCATCATTCACTGCACGATGGTGATTATTCAGCGTAATTCCCAGTTCCTTCGCCACATGGTCAAGGGTTGCTTTCTTGCTGTTGGGAAAGAAAAACCGCGCCATACGCATGGTACAGAGCCAGCAGACATTTTCAAGTGGAATATGGAGATTCTTTGCATTTTTCAGTATAAAATTCACATCAAAGGATGCGTTATGACCAACCAGGGCAGCCCCTTCACAGAACTGCAGAAATTCAGGAAGCACTTTCTCTATGCTGTCTGCATCCTTCACCATCGAATCATTGATTCCCGTCAGTTCCTCAATTTCAAAGCTGATGGGTTCATGGGGATTTACAAAAGCAGAAAAGCGGTCAACTACCACACCTTTTTCCACTTTTACAGCACCGATTTCGATAATCTTATGTACATTATTGTTCAGACCGGTGGTTTCCAGATCAAATACGACAAAGGTATCATCCAGAGTAAAGTCACCTGGATTTTCAACGATATTGATCAGATCGTCCACCAGATATCCTTCCATGCCATAAAGCATTTTGAAGGATTTCTTCGAATCCAGTCTGTGAAACGCTTCCGTAAATGCCTGTACATTTCCGTGATCGGTTATGGCAAGGGCCGGCATGTCCCAATCATAAACGGTTTTCATCAGTTCTGATACATCCGCAACCGAATCCAGTTCACTGAATTTGGTATGACAGTGAAGTTCTACCCTCTTCTTCGGACTTTTATCCATCCGAACATGTTTTTCCGGGGCTGCTTCTTTTTTAATTCCACGGACAGACGAAACGGAAACTTCACGGTCGAAGCTGTCCAGTGCGGCAATTCCCTTCACTGCAACATAGCTTCCTTTTTTTATTCCTGTCTTCAGATCCTCCACCATGTCCGCCCGGGAGAAAGTTTTGACACCAATGGTATCGGTGCCGTCAAAGAGATGGAACAGACAGATTGTACTTCCGGTTTTCAATTCTTTGAATTCCACATCCCGGATTTCACCATGAACAATGACCTCACCCATTTCACCCTGAATTTCTTCCAGCGGAACTGCAGGTCCTTCAAAATACCTTCCATAGATCATATCCTCCGATTTTTTCGGATAATTTCTGGCTTCTCCATTGGAATAATTCTTTTTGCCTGTAAAACCTTTCTGGTATTTGCTTTTCGATGCGGAAGAATCCGCTGCGGATGTCTGCTTTTGTTTTCCGGCAGACATATCCGTATTCTTTTGTTTTCCGGCAGAAACAACCGCTTTTTCAGAAGTTTTCTTTTTTTCCTGTTTACCGGCGGTGAGGAATTCTTCTTTCTCTTCCCCCACTTCCTGTTTCCGTTTCATGATCTCATCTACAATTTTCCGGGTTTCCTGTTCAATGAAGCTCTCCTGCTCCTCACGTCTGACCTGCGCTTCTTTGTCATGCTTCACATAGATCAGACGAACCAGAATATTCATATGAAAACGCTCATTCAGAACTTTGTGGAGAATCTTCTCCAGCTCCTGTCCTTTTGATCGGGCAATCAGATTGTCATCCACTTCCACCATCAGTTCATCTTCGGCAGGAAAAATCAGTTCCGCATGATCAAACATGTTATACAGCAGATGACTGTAATACTTCAGTTCCAGAAGAAGGCTGTCTCTGTACTGTTCCAGCAGATAGGATGCCGACCAGGCATCGGATAAACGATAATCTTCAAATATCCGGATTTTTGTACCGGACGTAGAAAAATACTGCTTTTTGATTTCGCCTTCCAGCTTGTATATCAAACGCTTGGGGATCAGACGTTCTGCAGTCAGATAAATGGAAATGGTATCCAGTGCCCGGCTTCTGGAAACACGCTGAATGACAATCCATTTCAAAATCGGTTCGGTTTCTGCAGATCCCTGGAAACCGGGCAATACTTCTGTAAAAGTTTTTGACATGCTTCACCTTTTTCTTCTAATCTATTTTCCGGATCCCTTTAAAATTTCCGGATTTCTTCCATTAATGCAGGCAGCAGCTGATCCTCCGGCAGTTTACGGATAATTTCTCCTTTTCGAATCAGAAGACCTTCACCGATTCCTCCTGCAATGCCCAGATCTGCTTCCTTTGCTTCACCGGGTCCGTTTACAACACAGCCCATCACAGCCACTTTAAGCGGTTTTTCAATTCCTGCAACCATGGTTTCCACTTTATTGGCAAGGGAAATCAGGTCGATTTTCGTACGCCCGCAGGTGGGACAGGATATAACTTCCACGCCGCCTGTCCGAAGTCCGAGATCACGCAGAATCATTTTAGCCGCCTTAATTTCCTCCACCGGATCCCCGGTGAGAGAAACACGAATGGTGTTGCCAATGCCGGCATACAGAATAATTCCCAGACCTGCTGCCGATTTGATGCTTCCGGACATAACGGTACCGGACTCCGTTATTCCCACATGAAGCGGATGATCGGTTCTGGGGGCCAGAAGTTCATGGGCCTTTGCACACATGGGTACATTGGAGGATTTGATGCTGATCACCAGATTGCCATAGCCCATATCTTCAATCAGTTTCACCTTGTCCAGTGCACTTTCCACCAGTCCTTCTGCGGTTACTCTGCCATATTTTTCCACAATATTTTTCTCCAGAGAACCGCTGTTGACACCCACACGAATCGGGACATTATATTCTCTTGCCTTATCCACAACAGCCTGAATCCGCTCTCTTTTTCCGATGTTGCCGGGATTGATGCGGATTTTGTCTGCGCCGTTTTCAATGGCCATGATTGCCATCCGGTAATCAAAATGAATATCCGCAACCAGGGGAATATGGATTCTGGAACGGATCCGGTCCAGCGCCTTTGCTGCCGCTTCATCGGGAACCGTACTGCGGATAATTTCACATCCTGCCTCCTCCAGACGGAGTATCTGTTCAACAGTTGCTTCTATATCATCGGTTCTCGTATTGGTCATGGACTGAATCAGAACGGGATAATTTCCCCCGATGATTCGATCACCGATTTTTACTTCATGGGTCTGATTTCTTAACATATTTTACCTCCTAAAATTCAAATCGACGCCGGGGGAGATCGGCGCCGGACCCGGTTTGCAAAGGGATATCTTCTGCAGGTTATCCTGCCAGCTGCCAGATATCTTTAAACAGAATCAGCATGCTGAATCCCAGCAGCATCATCAGACCGATGGCATGCACCACTGCTTCAAATTCCTGCTTTACCGGTTTGCCTCTGACCAGTTCAATCAGACAGAAGAGCAGTCTTCCGCCATCCAGTGCCGGCAACGGAAGCAGATTCAGTACACCCAGATTGGCACTTAACAGAATACAGACATTGGCCAGATTCACAAATATATAGAACAGACCGCTGGTACTGCTCTCCTCCACCATGTCTGTCATGGTGGAAACCATTCCGACCGGTCCGGATACATCCTGTACAGACACCTGACCGGATATCATCATTTTTAATGAAATCAACGTATATCGGATCCAGTAAGCCACTTCATTCAATCCATATCCCAGGGTTTCCAGCAGTCCTTTTCTGACACGTTCCGAACTGACCTCAATTCCCATCATATAGGTGTCGTATTCCTCACTGAACTTTGGTGTAATCTGTGTCTGAAGAAGCTCACCATCCCGTTCATATACAACATCCAGAGGCTCTCCGGCATGAATCGTCAGATATAATATCACATCCCGGTATACATGGATTTTTTCCGAATTCAGTTTTACCAGCCGGTCTCCTGCCTGCATGCCGGCTTCTTCTGCCGGATATCCATTCAGAACACCGGAAAGAACCGGGTCATCAATACCCATACTGCCCAATACAATAACGGCCAGTATAAAAGAAAGAATAAAATTAAAAGCCGGACCTGCAGCCAGTACGGAAATTCGTGCCAAAACTCCTTTATTGCCGAAAGCACGTTCATCACTGCTGTTCTCATCCTCTCCCATCATCATACAGGAACCGCCAAAGGGAAACGCCTTCAGTGAATACCGTGTTTCCTTTCCCTGCCAGGAAAGCAGAGTCGGACCCATACCCACGGAAAACTCTTCCACATAGATTCCATTCATCTTCGCCAGAAGAAAATGCCCCAGTTCATGGGAAATAATCAGAATGCTGAACGCCAGAACGGATAAAATGATACCAATCAGTTTCAATGATTCCACCTGCTTTCCAGATAAGAATAAGTTTCTGCCTCTGCAGCCAGAATGGTATCCAGATCCGGATGATCCATTCTGTCATGGTGGGAAAGCGCATCCTCAATAATACGGATAATATCCAGATATCCAATCTTTCTGTCAAGAAAACGTGCAACAGCCCATTCATTGGCAGCATTGAAAACCGTGGGGACACTGCCTCCCTTTCTGCCTGCCTCATAACCAAGAGCAAGACCACGGAACGTATCCATATCCGGTGCTTCGAAGGTGATCTGTTTTAAGGCAGCAAAATTCAGACGGTCACCGGGCATCACATTTCGTTCTGCCTCATATAAGGCATATTGAATCGGAAGCTTCATATCCGGTGTACCCAGCTGTGCAATAATACCGCCATCCACAAATTCAACCATGGAATGAATAATACTCTGGGGCTGCACGACTACTTCTATTTCATCAAAGGTCACATCAAACAGCCACTTTGCTTCGATTACTTCCAGAGCCTTATTTACCATCGTAGAAGAATCAATGGTTATCTTGGCTCCCATACTCCAGTTGGGATGCTTCAAGGCATCCTCCACCTTTACATCAGCCAGTTCCTCCAGTGTTCTTCCGCGGAAGGGACCACCGGATGCAGTCAGCAGAATCCGGCTGATTTTCGAATGATCTTCCCGTTTCAGAGACTGAAAAATGGCACTGTGTTCACTGTCCACAGGGAAAATACGCACGCCTTTTTCTCTGGCAGCCTGCATCACCAGATGGCCTGCTGTTACCAGTGTTTCCTTATTGGCAAGGGCAATATCCTTGCCGGACTCAATGGCTGTAAGCGTAGGACGGATACCAATCATTCCCACAACTGCAGTCACAACCATATCTGCAGAAGGTTCAGCTGCCGCTGCAAGAAGTCCTTCCATACCGGAAAGGACCGTAATATTCAGATCAGATGTACGCTGTCTCAGCTGTTCAGCCTTATCCGGATCCATGACCCCGACCAGCGCGGGCTGAAATTCCCTCATCTGTTTCTCAAGCAGATCAATATTGGATCCTGCAGTCAGAGCACTGACACGGAAATCCCCGGTATGCCGGACAACTTCCAGGGTCTGTGTTCCGATGGAACCAGTAGATCCAAGAATAGAAATTGTTTTCATATAACCTCCACGTTTGCAAAAAAGAATATCGGATAACTACTTCATCAGAAACAGTATAGTATAATATATCACAGGAGCTGTAAAAATAACACTGTCAAAGCGGTCCAGAATACCGCCATGGCCCGGAATCAGTGTTCCATAATCCTTTACCTCATGATTTCTTTTGATTGCTGATGCCGCAAGATCTCCGATCATGGAAATCAGGGATCCGATGCCGCAGACAACCGCACAAAGGAAGCTTGCATTCTCTGCCGGAATCTGGTTTTGGAAAACATATCCATACAGAATCCCCAGAAGAACCGCTCCGATCACACCGCCCACTGCTCCTTCAATGGATTTCTTCGGACTGAGAACAGGAGCCATCTTATGCTTTCCGATACAGATACCGGTCAGATAGGCACAGGTATCACAACCCCAGGAGCACAGGAATACCAGCCATACCAGATAGGCTCCTCCATCCATCATTCTGCAGAGATAGATATAGGAAAGCATTACAGCCACATAAAAAATACCAAAAAAAGCTGTCATCACCTGTTCAGACCGGTATGCCGGAAAACAGAACACATAAACCGCAAGAAGCAGAATCAGTGACAGGATGACCAGAAAAACAACCTGACTGTTGTCATCCATGGCGAAATACAGATGTGCATAATACAGCACACATAAGAGATATCCCGTGAAGCCCAGAAGTTTTCTGTCAATTTTCATCACTTTATATAATTCGGACATACCAATCAGAGAAATAATGCTCAGCCCGCCCAGAAGGATACTGCCTCCGCTTATGATAAAAAACAGTGCCAGAAGAACCAGTACAATGCCGCTGCAGGTCCGGATAAAAAAAGTCGATTGAAAGAAAGAAGTTTTTTCTTTTTCCATAACTATTCCTCATTTCTTCCGCCAAAACGACGGTCTCTTCCATTATAATACGCAATTGCCTTTTCCAGTTCAGCACGGTTAAAATCCGGCCAGAAAATATCAGTGAAGTAAAACTCGGTATAAGCCAGCTGCCACAACAGGAAGTTGGACAGTCTTTCTTCACCGCTGGTGCGGATCATCAGATCCGGATCCGGCATACCGGCTGTATCCAGATAAGAAGAGAAAGTACTCTCCGTTACATCTGCTGCATTCAGTTTGCCTTCGGAAACATCTGTAATTATCTTTCTCACGCCGCGAATCATTTCATCTCTGCTTCCGTAGTTTACTGCAATCACAAAGGTCAGTCCGGTATTTTCTTCAGTTAATGTTTCCAATTTTTCAATGGCTTCTTTCAGATCCGGAGCAAACCGGCTTTTTTCACCGATCATTTTCACCCGAATGTTGTTTTCCGTCGCTATTTTCAGCAGACGTTTTGCATAAAAGCGGAACAGCTGCATCAACGCGCCGACTTCTTCTTCTGAACGTTTCCAGTTTTCAGTGGAAAATGCATAAACAGTCAGATATTCAATTCCAAGTCTTGCTGCATCCTCAACCGTCTGTTCCAGTGTTTCGCAGCCCGCTTTATGTCCCATCTGCCGGGGTACTTTATGGGCTTTTGCCCATCTTCCATTGCCATCCATAATAATTGCAACATGTTTCGGTATTTTCATTGAACTATCCATATCCATTCCTCCATTTTGGGGATAAGCGAAAAATGAGAGGGACAAATCGATTATCCCTCTCCATAATCCACCATACATAATCCTGTTATACGGTCATGATCTCCTTGGTTTTTGCTTCAATTTCCTTATCGATCTTTGCGATAAAGGAATCAGTTGCCTTCTGAACGTCTATTTCTGCATTCTTCTGTTCATCTTCAGAAACATCCCCTGCTTTTCCCGCCTTTTTCAGCATATCCATGGCATCACGTCTGATGTTTCTGACTGCAACCTTGGCTGCCTCACCCTTTTTCTTTACATCTTTTGACAGTTCCTTACGACGATCTTCTGTCAGTTCCGGAAAAATCAGACGAATGACAGAACCATCGTTGTTGGGATTGATACCGATATCGGATTTGTTGATTTCCTTCTCAATGGCACGGATCAGGCTCTTGTCCCAGGGCTGAATCTGAATGATTCTTGCTTCGGGAGTGGAAATGGTTGCCACCTGCTGAAGAGGTGTGGGTGCACCGTAGTATTCTACGGTGATTCTGTCCAGAAGATGCGGATTGGCACGTCCTGCACGAACAGTCAGGTACTCTTTTTTCAGAGATTCCAGACTTTTTTCCATCTTTTCCTCAAATACCATTAATTTTTCTTCTACTACTTCGTTCATATAACTTCTCCTCTCGGGGTTTGATCTTATATCAGATAAAACAGCTTAGAATCAGCTGTTATTCAACAGTAACATAAGTACCGGTAATATCACCCTGAAGAGCCCGGTATATTCCATTCTCTTCATTCAGTCCGAATACGGCCATGGGCATCTTCTGTTCCATACACATAATGGAAGCAGTCAGGTCAATTACCTGCAGCTGTTTGTCAATCACTTCCTGAATGGATACCCTGTCATATTTCTTTGCTGCCGGATTCTTTTTGGGATCACTGTCATAAACACCGTCAACCGCTTTTGCAAGCAGAATCATATCCGCTTCCATCTCGATCGCACGGAGAGCAACTCCGGTATCCGTTGAGAAATAAGGATGACCGGTTCCTCCTGCAAAGAATACCACCTTGCCGGCTTCCAGACATTCCGTTGCAAGATCTTTGGAAAACATCTTTGTCATGGTACCAACTGCAAAGGGTGTGAGAACCTCTGTTTTCATACCTGCATTTCTGAAAATTTCCGATACATATATTGCATTCATAACAGTAGCAAGCATACCAATCTGATCTGCTTTGGTACGTTCGATGGCATCGCTGGTTCTTCCTCTCCAGAAATTGCCGCCGCCGATTACAACACCCAGCTGAAGACCTGCATCCACTGCCGGCTTCACCTGTGCTGCCACTTCCTTACATACTGCTTCATCAAATCCAAATTTTTTCTCGCCGGCGAGAGCCTCACCGCTCAGTTTTAATAATACGCGTTTCATAAGTACCTCGTTATTCATACAGGAAATAATAATGAAAGCCGCTGAATGATCAGATAGCTTTGGATAAAGTATAACATAAATGCAAAATAGTGTCAAAACCTATCTTTCCGATGCCCCGGGATCCGCAATCAGCTGATTGCCATCGGCAGCAGCAGTTGCCAGTTCATCACAGCGTTCATTCAGCGGGTGCCCGTTGTGTCCTTTTACCCAATGCCATCGGATGGTATGGGGAGCTGCGGCATCCAGAAGACGTTTCCAGAGGTCCTGGTTCTTTACTTCTTCATTTTTCCCGCGTTTCCATCCCTTTTTCTCCCAGCTTTCAATCCAGTGCTGATTAAAAGCGTTGACAAGATAGGATGAATCGGAATACAGATCCACCTGACAGGGACGGATCAGTGCTTCCAGAGCTGCTATGGCAGCCATCAGTTCCATGCGATTATTTGTTGTTTTCTGATATCCCCGGGAATACTCTCTTTTGTGTAAAGTGCCATCCGGCGCCGTATACAGAATAACAGCCCCATATCCACCCGGTCCATCCGGGTTTCCTCTGGCGGCACCATCTGTATATATTTCAACCTTCATCATAATCATCCTCTCCTTCTTCAGAACTGCTGCTGATATATTAATATTTTTTCTGTAACAGGTCAAGCTTATATTCATAAGATATACTGTAAAAGAACTTGGAGGTTTTTCTCATGAGCGATTTATCTGCAACAAACTGCTCAGGCGGATGCAGCACTTTTATGGATCATAACGACAACTGCGGATGCAGCAGTCTGATCTGGATCATTATTCTTCTTTCTTTATGCGGAAACGGATGTGGATGCGGTGAAGGTCATTTCGGCAACAACAGCTGCCTGTGGATTATCCTTCTCCTCTTCTGCTGCGGCGGTTTCGGTGACGGAGGCGGATGCGGCTGCTGATGGATGACGATCGGGCATTTTCCGCCACTTGAAAAAGTAAAGGCTTTCTCTCACTGAGAAAGCCGATATTCTCAGAAAGAGGGGCAGGCAGGAATGTCTGCCCCTCTTTTCTTTTTTCCTTTTCGGGTATACTGTGTGTTAATTCTCATTTGTTTTCGGAACCGCAGTCCCGTTGTTTTTCTCCTTCAGACATTCTTCATCCAGTTCATATACGTCATTTCCCTGTATGATCAATATGGAATCCATAAGACACTCCTGCAGTCTCTTTATTATAAAATATGACCGATCCTGTCTTTTGTACAAATTTCCTTTTTCAGTTCATTTTTATCCTGATCGGTCATATAGTAATAAAAAGAAAAACGGAGTAAACCATGCAGGGCAATTCCGATGAAAATAACCAGTCCGTCTATCAGCATCTCAGCACACAGCTGGAAGCAGTTAATGAATTGCTGAAGCCGGAATACCGGAGCATTCTGCAGACAATGGTAAAATTTCTGCAGCTCAGACAGCTGATGTCCGAAATCAGTCCGTCCTCTAACGGAACTTTTCATATCAGCAGCATTCCTTCCTCTTCCGGTCAGCACCAATCCTGTGATCTGCAGACTTTTATCCAGGCGGTTTCTCCCGCCTGCAATGATGCAGAACGAAATTTTCTGTATCAGCTTCAGAACACCCGGCAAACTCTGCAGATACTGGAAACACTGCAGGCAATCCAGAATCTGGGCGGGGAGCCGTCCTCTGAAAATTTCCTGTTGAATTTCCTCACCCCTTCCCAGCAATCTTTGTTCAAACAATTTCAGAAACAGGAGTGATTTTTATGGATTCCGTTAAAACCTCGTTTATTCAATCTGTTTTAGCGCAAAGCAAACAGCTGGACAAAAACAGTTTTCTTCCATTTATTCTGTCTATGCAGAAAAATGCCCGTGAAAAAGGAATATCTTTTACTGAAAAAGAAACGGATATGATCTATGAACAGCTAAAAAACAATTTTTCCATGGAAGAACGCAGGAAACTGGAACTGCTTCGACAGATCATGAAATCCGGATCAGGAAGCAAATCAGAAAATGAATAAGCAGAGGATGTGGCTGGTTCTTCCTGCTTCTTCCCTGTTTTTCATGCTTCTGTTTCCGGAGCTGACACTGCAGGGAACCCGCCACGGACTGCTGCTCTGGTATCAGCATTTTCTTCCTGCTGTCTTTCCGTTCATGATTTTGTCCGGTATCATGACCGGTTTTCTGCATGGAGGAGGACCTGTTTTTGCCGCTCTGGCAGGATTTCTCAACGGATACCCGAATGGTGCAAAAATTGCTTCCGATTTATCGGAGCGGAAACTTCTGTCAGAGAAAATGGCTCCTTATTATGCCGTATTCTGCAATCAGTCCAGTCCCATGTTTCTCTCCGCCTTTGCCGGACTGAAAAAAGAAATGCCCTGGATTTATGTTTCTTCCGTATTTCTTCTTTTTTTAACCGGACGAATTGAAAAATGGCGGAAAGGGAATACTGCAGACATCAGCAGAGCTCCTCAGAGTCCTGAGACTGTCTCTGAAGGATTTTCCGGAGATTACTTATTGGATTGTACCGGAATTATGGTCAAAGCCGGTATTTATATTATGTATTTTTCCATTTTGATCAGCTTTCTGTCTGAAATATCAAATCGATTTCCTGCAATCCGGTTTCTGATTCCATTTCTCGAAATCACAACCGGAATTACATATATCCGTAATTCACCTATTTTCACCGGAAAAATACAGCAGATGCTGATCCTGTTTCTCTGTGTATCCGGTGGAATCTGCACAGCGTTTCAAACCATGGAGGTCACCAAAAACCTGAATCTTTCTTTGAAGCGCTATCTTCTTCTGAAACTGATTCAGGCATCCTTTACCTGTATCATATGCATTCTGTTCTGTTAAAAACGAAAAAGGAGCATATCAATAATGATATGCTCCCTTTTCGTTTTTCAACCGATATTCCCGCTTTTACCAGCTTCCCGTTTCACTGGTTCGCAGAAGCAGTCTTTGCGGAACCGGCTATGATCCGGAAAATCTCTTCCGGTTTTGTGACATACGTTTCTGCACCTTTGCTGAACAGAAATTCCCTGTCCCGGAATCCCCAGCCCACAACAATGCAATCCATACCTGCATTTTTTGCGGTATCAATGTCCACATCGGAATCTCCGATATAGACACTTTCTTCTTTTGAACAATTCAGAAGTTTCAGTACTTCGTTGACGGAATCCGGTGAAGGTTTTCTGGCAATTCCCTGCCGTTCACCCACAGCCGCATCAAAAACACCATCAAAGTATCTTTCACATAATTCCTGAACACCATAGTCTGCTTTATTGGAAACCACCGCAACCCTGCATCCATTTGCTTTCAGATCTGACAGCAGCTGGGGGATCCCGTCATATGGACAGGTGGTATCCGCACAGTGTTCTTTATAGTATTTATCAAAATCCTGTCGGACGGCTTTGATTTCTGCTTCCGATGTTCCATCCGGAACAGCCCGTTCCACCAGTTTGCCGATTCCATTTCCCACAAACTGCCGGATTTCATCCAGTGCACGTACAGGAAATCCATTGACCTGAAGTGCATGATTCATGGTATCCGCCAGATCCCGCAGGGTATCCAGTATGGTACCGTCCATATCAAAAATTGCTAATCTGTATTTCATATTTTTTTTAACAGCATCTGCCAGATTCGATTCAGGCAAAAGCCTGTATCGATCTGGCAGTCGTATCTGATCATTTCAATCTACATTTCCCAACTATTATACGGGATATGCTTTGTTTTCCATATCTGCAGCTTTGGGATCAATCTTGCTCTTTTTTGCTTCACGATCCTTGAAAAATTCCACAGCAACCTGGGGGAACAGAGCATAGGAAAGGACATCCTCATCCTGCTCCTTCCACTGTGCCATTTCTGCCTCCAGTTTTTCCAGTTCCGGGGGAATCAGATCGGCAGGACGGCAGGTGATGGGTTCCACATCCCCGATAACCTTCTTCTGCACTTCCGGATCAAAGGGTTTAACCGTTGCACCGTATTCACCGCGAAGTACCGCCTTTGTTTCTGCTGTTGCCATTTTGTAACGTTCACCCATCAGTACATTGAATACGGACTGGGTTCCCACGATCTGTGAAGAAGGGGTAACCAGAGGCGGTTCACCCAGATCTTTTCGTACACGGGGAACTTCATTCAGTACTTCATAATACTTATCTTCTGCCCCCTGTTCTTTCAGCTGAGAAACCAGATTGGAGAGCATGCCGCCGGGTACCTGATATAATAATGTCTTGATATTAACACCCATTACCTTAGGATTCAAAAGACCGGTCTTTAAAGCTTCTTCCTGCATGGGACGGAAATAATCCGCAATTTCAGCCAGCAGATTCTGATCAAAACCGGTATCATAGGGTGTCCCCTTAAAGGTTTCCACCATAACTTCTGTTGCCGGCTGTGAAGTGCCCATGGAGAAAGGTGACATGGCTGTATCAATCACATCCACACCGGCTTCCACTGCTTTCAGATAGGTCATGGATGCCACACCGGAGGTGTAATGGGTATGAAGCTGAATGGGAAGTGTGGTTACTTCTTTCATGGCTGTAATCAGTTCGGTTGCTTTATAAGGAACCAGAAGACCTGCCATATCCTTGATACAGATGGAATCTGCACCCATATCTTCAATTCTCTTTGCCATTTCTGTCCAGTATTCCAGTGTATAGGCATCACCCAGTGTATAGGAAAGAGCAACCTGGGAATGGCCGTTCTCCTTTCTGGATGCATTAACTGCAGTCTGAAGATTTCTCAGGTCATTCAGGCAGTCAAAAATACGGATGATATCGATACCGTTGGCGATGGATTTCTGTACAAAGTATTCCACCACATCGTCGGCATACTGATGATAACCCAGAATATTCTGACCACGGAACAGCATCTGCAGCTTTGTATTCTTAAATCCGTCCCTCAGTTTTCTCAGTCTTTCCCAGGGATCTTCCTTCAGGAAACGAAGGCTGGCATCAAAAGTCGCGCCTCCCCAGCATTCCACAGAATGATAACCCACCTGATCCATCTTCTCAACAATGGGAAGCATCTGTTCTGTGGTCATTCTGGTGGCGATCAGAGACTGGTGTGCATCTCTTAAAATGGTTTCTGTTATTTTAATGGGCTTTTTTTCTAATTCTGCCATCTAGATGTCCTCCAAAATTTCTCACCGTACCGGGATCCTTTTCCGATTTCCCGGTACAGATACGTATTATACGATTATACTCCGAAAATTGCCATGAATACACCGGCAGCAACTGCGGTACCGATAACGCCGGCCACCTTCGGACCCATTGCATGCATCAGCAGGAAATTGGTAGGATCCGCTTCTGCACCGACCTTCTGGGATACTCGTGCTGCCATGGGTACTGCGGAAACACCGGCAGAACCAATCAGAGGATTTACTTTGCCTCCTGTCAGCCTGCACATAAGCTTACCGAAAAGAACGCCGGTTGCCGTGCCGAAACAGAATGCCAACAGACCGAGACCAACAATCTTAATGGTGGTCATGTTCAGGAATGCTTCTGCACTGGTGGTCGCACCTACTGATGTACCCAGAAGAATAACAACAATATACATCATGGCATTGGATGCGGTATCGGTCAGCTGTTTTACCACGCCGGATTCCTTGAACAGATTACCCAGCATCAGCATGCCTACCAGAGGAGCTGTGGAAGGAAGAAACATACATACCACAATGGTAACAATAATCGGGAACAGGATCTTTTCTGTCTTGCTTACCGGGCGGAGCTGTTCCATACGAATCATACGTTCTTCTTTTGTGGTCAGCAGCTTCATGATGGGCGGCTGAATGATCGGAACCAGAGACATGTAGGAATATGCTGCAACGGCGATGGGACCCATCAGCTGTGTCTGGTGCAGCTTACCAGCCAGGAAAATGGATGTAGGACCGTCCGCGCCGCCGATGATGGATACGGCTGCGGCTGCTTCATCGGAGAAGCCCAGAAGCATAGCACCGATATAGGCAGCAAAAATACCAAACTGCGCAGCGGCACCCAGAAGGAAACTCATGGGGTTTGCAATCAGGGGACCGAAGTCTGTCATGGCACCAACGCCCATAAAAATCAGAGAAGGCAGAATGGACCATTCATCCAGCAGAAAGAAATAATGAAGTAATCCATCATCCTGCATGATAGGGGGATAAATATTTACCAGCAGCATACCGAAAGAAATCGGAACAAGAAGCAGGGGTTCATACTCCTTGACAATTGCCAGGTAAAGGAAACCGCATGCAACCAGAATCATGGCATAATTTCCGACACTCAGTCCAAAAAAAGCTGTCTGGTGCACAAGGTTTGACAATGTACTTAAAATATCCATTGATTCAACCTCCGAAACGGATTAGTTTAATGTTGCCAGTACAGCACCGCCATCAATGGCGTCACCAACTTTGCAGTCAACAGATGCTACGGTACCATCTTCGGGAGCTACAACGGGAATTTCCATCTTCATGGCTTCAATAATAATAACAGTATCGCCTTTCTTTACTGCAGTACCAACACCTGCCTCGATCTTTACAACCTTACCGGCTGCACCGCTCTTTACAGGGACACTGCCTGCACCGGCTGCTGCAGCGGGTTTCGCTGCTGCCTTCGGAACTGCACGGGGAGCTGCCTTGGGAGCTGCAGCAGGTGCTGCCCCTCCAGTGGTTTCTTCTACAGTTACATCATAAGAAACACCATTTACAGTAATCACATAACTTTTCATGGATAAATCCTCCTAAAAATCTAAAAAACTAAAATAATTATCAAATCGCCGCTTATACTCTGCGCCATTTATTCTGTGAACTGCGCTTGATGGAACGTACCACAAATCCATCGGCCGGTATCCCTTCCATTGCTGCAATTGCTGCCGTAATGACTGCAACCAGCTCAAGATCATCCATTCCTTCTTCTTCCGGAATGATTTTCTGCAGCTGTGTTTCTTCTGCAGGCGCCGTTTCTGCGGCTTTTGTTTCTTCTTTTTTTCTTTTGCCTATGGATTCAAATGCCCCTGTTACCTTCGGCAGCATGGCAATAATACATGCAATAAAAATCAGAGACAGGAACACGGTACCCATGCCAAGAGCCGTATTGGTAAGGGCTTTTACTAAAATTTCACCATATGTCATAATTTCACCTCAATCAGAATCTGAACTCAGACCGTTCCATGCTTCTTTCCAGGGCAAACCGCTCTCTTTGTAAAAAGCATATCAAATGCTGCAATCAGATGCTTTCTGGTACTTGCCGGCTCAATCACAGCATCCACATATCCTCTGGACGCAGCTGCATCGGGACTCTGCTGTGCAGCTTCATATTCAGCTGCTTTTTCCTTAATCAGTTCAGGTGCTGCAGTACTTGCCGCAATTTCATCTGCATAAATGATGCGAACAGCACTTTCTGCCTTCATGGTGCCGATAGAACTTTCCGGCCATGCAAATACCAGATCTGCTCCCAGAGCCTTGCTGTTCATGACAACATATGCACTGCCGTAAGCCTGTCCCACCACCAGATTTACCATGGGAACGGATGCACTGCCGTAAGCATAAGCCATTTCAGCCATGGCTTTCTGCAGTTTCATTTCCTGATGTTTATCTGCCTTGAGACCATTTGCATTCGTAACAGTAAGGACAGGAATGTTGAATGCATCACAGAAGCGGATAAATCTTGCCGCTTTGCTGCATCCGTTGGAAGAAAGCTTTCCATCAAATGTTTCTGTCACATTGCCTTCTTCGTCACATACTTCTGTACGGTTTGCAACAGCACCCACGGTTTCTCCATTCAGACGCAGGAAACCGGTTACCATCTCTTTTGCGTAATCTGCACGGATTTCCACGAAATGATTCTGGTCGGCAATCATGGACAGAGCGGCTGCAGTATCACCGGAACAGTTTTCAATGCCTTCGCAAACACGATTCAGATCGTCTTCACACTCAATGACTGCACTGTCTTCGTTATTTTCGGGAAGCATGGCAATCAGTTCACGGATAGATGCAAGAACGGCATCTTCCCCCTCCGCTGCATCCACAACACCGACACGCTCTGCCTGGAACTTGGCAGATGCAATTTCTTCCGTATTGGAACCAATCATGGTATTGGGAGAATTCACAAAAAGTTTTGCTTTTGTGCTTTCCATAAATGTGAAATCTGTCAATGTGGGGATAACAGACATGCCGCCGCCGCAGACACCGAAAATACCGGTAATCTGAGGAATCACACCGCTTGCCTTGATCTGGCATGCATAAACCTCACCAAATGCATTCAGTGCATCGGTTGCCTCCTGAAGTCTGAGACCGGCACAATCGATCAGACCGATAACAGGAGCACCTGTTTTCATAGCCATCTCATATAACTTTACAATTTTTTTTGCATGCATTTCACCAATGGTGCCGCCCAGAACCGCTGCGTTCTGACTGTACACATAAACAGGTTTGCAGTCGATCAGACCATAGCCGGTAATTACGCCATCGGAAGGAGTTTCCTTCTGTGGCATATTAAAGGAAGTGCTTCTGGCTGTGACTGCACCGCCGATTTCCACAAAGCTTCCTTCATCCAGTAATCCGCTGATACGCATTGCTGCTAAAGAATTACCCATACTTCATTTCCTCCATATTCACAGTTACCGGGGGCATGTATTTTGTTTTCGTGTTTTAAATACAAACATCCCATCCGTTTATTTCTGTGCTTCTGCTAAACTACTTATTGTATTTGTATATTTGTAATTCATCCCATACACATATTCAGTCAGGGATTTCTTACAATTTTCTCAAATATATGGCGCAGCAATCAGATTTTACCATCTCATTTCGCCGTTAATAATTTAAAACATTTATGCTTTAAATTCAAGAGTCTGAAAACAAAGCCTTTATTTTCATTATTTATGATAAAATTCGCTTATTTTTTCTTTTTCCCGCATGATTATGTGCAAAAAAAAGAAAGCCAACCAAAACAATTGGCCGGCTTTTCTCCTTTTTCTATAACCAGACAGGGGGTTTTCTTAAAAATTTCGTAAATTCTTCCAAAGATCCATTCACTACCAGTTCTTCCGGAAACCCCATTTCCTCAATGACTTCCATTGGATACCTGTGACTGCCCACAGCGGAGGCAACATGCGCATCGCTGTTCATGATAACCTTCGCACCGTATTTCTCACAATAATGAAGCATGAGCTTTGCATTTTCTCTTGTATTCATACGAAAACTGCCGGGTGTCAGGGAACCCTCATTCAATTCCAGCAATGTGCTGGTATCTCTTGCCTTTATGGCAAGCTGCTCATAATCCACCGGAAAACGACCGTCATCCGGATGACCGATTATGGTGATGTACGGATTTTCGCATGCATTCAAATATGCGGATGTAACGGCCTCCATGGTTCTGTTCCGCTGAAAGCAGGGCGGATGGATACTTGCAATACACACATCCAGATTTTCCAGTATGTCATCTGACAGATCCACATTGCCTTCATGGTCCAGAAGATTCAGTTCCGTACCGAGGAGAATCTTCTGACCGTTAATCACTCTGGGAACAGCCTTCAGATTGGCAAAATAGAATTCATGGCAGGTCCCGGGCATCTGGGGTGCATGCTCTGTAATACCCAGCACAGCAAGACCCATGGCCTTTGCCTGTACTGCCATTTCATATAACGTATTATAGGCGTGACCGCTGGCCAGTGTATGTGTATGAATATCTAATACATCAATCACCGGAACACCTCATTATTTTACATCTTTCATGCTGAAGCTGATTCTGCCCATCTTGTCCTTGCCAAGACATACAACTTTAACCTTATCGCCAAGAGTAAGCACATCTTCCACATGATTGATACGTTGTTTGCTGATCTTGGAAATGTGAACCATACCTTCCTTACCCGGGGCAAATTCCAGGAATGCACCAAATTCCTTAATGCTGATTACAACACCTTCGAATATCTGGCCTTCCTCAAAATCAGTGGTAATGATTTCAACCATCTTTCTTGCCTTTGCGATCATATCCTTATCGGTACCGCAGATGCTGACCAGACCGTCATCGGAAATATCAATCCGAACGCCTGTCTCATCAATAATGCGGTTAATGACCTTACCCTGTTTACCGACAACATCACCGATCTTTGCAGGATCAATCATGATCTTGTCAATCTTGGGAGCAAATTCACCCACTTCAGCTCTGGGTTCTTCAATTGCTTTGACCATAACTTCGTTCATAATATACATGCGTGCTTCTCTGGTACGTGCAATTGCTTCTTCCACAATGGCACGGGTCAGACCATGAATTTTAATATCCATCTGAATTGCCGTAATACCCTTTTCGGTACCTGCCACCTTGAAGTCCATATCTCCAAAGAAGTCTTCCAGACCCTGAATGTCAGTCAGAACGATGTAATCATCATCTGTCTCGCCGGTAACCAGACCGCAGGAAATACCTGCAACAGGAGCTTTGATCGGTACACCTGCAGCCATCAGAGACATGGTGGATGCACAGATACTTGCCTGAGAAGTGGAACCGTTGGATTCAAAGGTTTCCGATACGGTACGGATTGCATAAGGGAACTCTTCCTCTGAAGGAAGTACCGGAATCAGAGCACGTTCTGCAAGGGCACCATGACCGATTTCACGACGTCCCGGACCTCTGGAAGGCTTTGTTTCACCAACTGAGTATGAAGGGAAATTATAATGGTGCATATATCTCTTGGAAGTTTCCAGAAGATCCAGACCATCCAGTTTCTGTGCATCAGAAAGCGGCGCCAGTGTTGTAATGGTACAGATCTGTGTCTGTCCTCTTGTAAACATTGCAGATCCATGAACCCTGGGAACGATATCTACTTCCGCAGCCAGAGGACGAATCTGATTGATTGCACGTCCATCGGGACGCTTATGATCCTTCAGAATCATCTTACGCACGGTCTTTTTCTGATATTTGTAAACAGCTTCATCCAGTAAAGGCAGCCAGTCAGGATTCATTTCTTCATAACGTGCGGTCAGCTTTTCCTTAATGGATCTGATATTGGCTTCTCTGACCTGTTTTTCATCGGTAAATACAGCTTCCTCCATTTCAGCAGAAGGCACGAAAGCTGTCATATCATTCCACAGATCTTCCGGTGTATCAATATGTTCATATTCGTGTTTCGGCTTTCCGCATTCAGCAACGATGGTATCAATAAAAGCAATAATCTGCTGATTTACTTCATGTGCAGCAAAAATAGCCTCGATCATCTGATCTTCCGGCACTTCATCTGCACCTGCTTCAATCATGATTACCTTTTCTCTCGTGGATGCAACGGTCAGTGCAAGGCTGGAAGCATGCTTCTGTTCATTGGTGGGATTGAAAATCAGTTCCCCATCAATCATACCCACCTGTGTTGCCGCAATGGGACCTGCAAAGGGAATATCAGAAATAGATACTGCAATGGCAGAACCCAGCATTGCAGTCACTTCCGGTGCACATGCAGGATCCACACTCATAACCATATTGTTCAGTGTTACATCATTTCTGTAATCCTTCGGGAACAGAGGACGCATGGGACGATCAATAACACGTGATGTCAGAATCGCATGTTCAGATGCCTTTCCCTCTCTTTTATTGAAACCACCGGGAATCTTACCAACAGCATACATCTTTTCTTCATATTCCACGCTCAGAGGAAAAAAATCAATTCCATCTCTAGGCTTGTCGGATGCGGTAGCCGTACAAAGAAGAACAGTATCACCATAATGGATAAATGCCGCACCATTCGCCTGTGCAGCAACTCTGCCGATATCAACACGCAGTGTTCTGCCGGCAAGCTCCATTGAATAACTCTTATACATATTCAATGCTCCTTTCAAAAACTCAATCCACCCGTAAACCGGGTTTTTTCCAATTTCAATTACACTTTACAATCAAACAACCATAAAAAGCAGATTGGTATAAGTACCGAAACTACTGAAAAAAACAATCTCCTCCATCTGAACATCCCACCGGACATTGTACTTTTCAGTGGTCCCGGATACCCTTCTGCCTGTTATATGTCAGTAAAAAGCCACAGGAGAAATGTACTCACATAAAACCCCTGTGGCCCAATGACGGATTTCAGAACGGAAATCCGTCTCACTTTGTTCGCTTTACAATTCGCAGGAAACTGATTACTTTCTGATACCTAAACGAGCGATCAGAGTACGGTATCCTTCGATATCGTTCTTCTTCAGGTAAGCCAGTAAACCACGTCTCTTACCAACCATCTTCAGAAGACCTCTTCTGGAATGATGATCTTTCTTATGATCCTTCAGATGCTCAGTCAGTTCTCTGATTCTTTCTGTCAGAAGAGCGATCTGTACTTCTGTAGAACCTGTGTCTGTGGGTGTCTTGCCGAATTCAGCAACGATTGCAGCTTTTCTTTCCTTTGTAATCATGATTGATTACCTCCTTAAAATAATATAAAATGATGGTCAGCACATGCTGACGGTACATACCCATGGACTGAGCACCGGTTGGAGATTCCATGTGCCAGGTCCGGGCGGTTGTTCACACCGTTCCACTATATCATAAAAGCCGGATTCTGTCCATAATAATTTGTATTATCGCAAATGTCTTTAATTTTATACATGGGCTGATATCGTTTTACAAACGGTTCTATTTTTTACGTGCTGTAATGGACACCCAGTCATTATCATAAACCGTTTCAATCAGTTCAAATTCCGGATTTGCAAGAAAAGCAGCCTTTACCTCTTCTTCCTTGGTATTGATAATACCGGAAGTTATAAAATATGAACCGGATTTCAGATGTCTGGCAATTTCACCTTGCAGCATAATGATAACCGGTGCCAGAATATTGGCAACTGCAAAATCATAGCATTCATATCCGGCTGTTTTCTGAATTTCCTCATCTCCGATAATATCACCGGTGATCATTGTCACCTTTTCCGCCGGAATATGGTTAACCGCCACATTTTCAATGGCTGCTTCCACAGCAAATTCATCCACATCCGTGGCAAAAACCTCAGATGCACCCAGTTTCATGGCAGCAATGGAAAGAATACCGCTTCCGGTTCCGATATCCATTACTTTGTCGCCCTTTTTCAGATATTTCTGAATCTGGCGAATACAGAGACGGGTTGTTTCATGGGATCCGGTTCCGAACGCCGTTCCCGGATCAATTTCAATCATCATTTTATCTTTATGTTCTTCCGGCACTTCTTCCCAGGTGGGTTTGATCAGAATATCATCCACACAGAAAGGTTTGAAAAACTGTTTCCAGTTGTTGATCCAATCCTTATCTTCTGTTTCAGATAAGGAAATCTGACCTGTACCGATATTGGCAAACATGGAAATCTCTTCCAGTCCTTCCTTAATCTTTTCCATCAGTGCTTCCACATCCTCATCGGTTTCCAGATAACAGGATACTTTTGCACTGCCGTCATCAGGGGCCAGTTCCGGGAGAATATCAATGAACATACCTTTTGTCTCCGCTTCGGTCAGAGGCACATTGTCTTCAATCTCTATGCCTTCCACACCCAGTTCGTTTAACATTTCACTGATAAAATCCACTGCTTCGGTTGTTGTATCAATACAAATGCGAATCCATTTCATGTTGTAATCTCCATATCAGAAAAAATTCTATTTCTGCTTATTCTGCTTATTTTTTTCTGAAACCTTTTTTCTTCTCTTTGTGTTCAGACGATGCAGTTTCATCGTTTTCACCCATGGCATCCGCAAAAGCTTTTAATGCCTCTTTTTGCTTGCTGGTCAGGGTTCTGGGTACCTGAACCACAAAGGTTACATAATGATCGCCTCTTGTGGTTTTATTTCTGAGATAAGGAACACCTTTGCCCCTCAGGCGGATTCTGGTATCCGTCTGTGTACCGGGCTGTACCTGATATTCCACTTCCCCGTCTACTGTCTTGATACGAATCGGACCACCCATGGCTGCTTTTGCAAAACTGATGGGAACGGTCGAATATATGGTTGTATCCTGTCTCTGGAATACGGGATGGCTGTCGATCATGATTTCCACCAGCAGGTCTCCGCGTTCACCGCCATTGCGGCCGGGTTCTCCTTTTCCGCGTATCCGGATGCTCTGTCCGTTGTCAATACCGGCAGGGACTGTGACCTGAATCTTCTTTCTGGATGAAGTATAACCGGTGCCGCTGCACTTGGAGCACTTATGTTTGATGATTTTACCGCTGCCTCCGCAGTCAGGACATGCCTGTTCACTTCTTACCATACCGAACATACTCTGCTGCGTCATCACAACACGACCGCGGCCGTTACATTTCGGACAGGTTTCTGGAGAAGTTCCGGGCTGAGCTCCTGTACCTTTGCAATCAGAACATTCATCTTTCAAATTCAGTTCAATTTCTTTTTCAACACCAAATACTGCATCTTCAAACGAAATACGGATGGTTGCACCGATATTGGCGCCTTTCACCGGACCATTATAGTTTCTCTCTCTGCTTCGACCGCCAAAACCAAAGAGATCGCCGAAAATATCTCCCATATCGCCGCCAAAATCAAAGCCGCCAAAACCGCCGAAGCCGCCGGCACCGCCTCCTGCTGTCTGGTCAAATGCCGCATGGCCGAACTGATCATACATCTTTCTTTTTTCCGGATCGCTTAATACAGCATATGCTTCCTGTACTTCTTTAAACTTTTCCGCAGCTACTTCATCACCCTGATTGGTGTCCGGATGATATTTTTTGGCCATTTTACGATATGCCTTTTTCAGATCTGCTTCGCCGGCATCTTTTGAGACACCAAGCACCTCGTAATAATCTCTTTTATCTGCCATAAAATCACCTTTATCCTGTTAAAACAGCATCTTCCCTGATATCTTTGAATTTGTTTCTAAACGCACTGCACGGAACGTCGTATCCGGCGTTCCGTTACAGCTTTTAAAATATAATAAATTTACAAGTCTTTCTTGATTGATGAACGTGTCAGATCCATATACATCTGTGATACAGACTTTTTTCTCCGGGACAGATTATACTTCCTTATAGTCTGCATCTACCACATCATCAGCAGGATCGGAAGATGCACCTCCGTTTGCATCTGCACCGGCAGCTGCCTGTGCATTTTCATACATTTTCTGGAATAATGTCTGTGCATCATTCATCAGTTTTTCCTTACCGGATTTCAGCTGTTCTGCCTGAGCATCAGAAATTTCACCGTTTGCAGTTGCTTCCAGTACCGTTTTCAGTTCTGCAATATCAGCTTCTACTGCGGCTCTTGCAGAGGGATCAATCTGATCACCGGCATCTTTCAGAGCCTGTTCTGTCTGGAATACCATGCTGTCTGCATCGTTTCTTGCATCGACTGCTTCTTTTCTCTTCTTATCCTGAGCTTCGTATTCAGCAGCTTCCTTAACAGCCTTTTCGATTTCAGCATCAGACATGTTTGTGCTGGAGGTAATGGTAATGTGCTGTTCTTTTCCTGTACCGAGATCCTTGGCAGAAACATTAATGATACCATTTGCATCAATATCGAAAGTAACTTCGATCTGAGGAACACCTCTTCTTGCAGGCGGAATACCGTCCAGTCTGAACTGACCCAGACTCTTGTTATCTTTTGCAAACTGTCTTTCGCCCTGTAATACATTGATATCTACAGCAGACTGGTTATCGGCAGCTGTGGAGAAAATCTGGCTCTTCTTTGTAGGAATTGTTGTATTTCTTTCAATCAGTCTTGTTGCAATACCACCCATGGTTTCAATGGACAGGGTCAGAGGTGTGACATCCAGCAGCAGGATGTCACCGGCACCTGCATCACCGGCAAGTTTACCACCCTGAATGGAAGCACCGATTGCAACACATTCATCCGGGTTCAGGCTCTTGTTAGGGTCTTTGCCTGTCAGCTGTTTTACCTTATCCTGAACTGCAGGAATACGTGTGGAACCGCCTACCAGCAGAACCTTGGAGATTTCAGAAGCACTCAGTCCTGCATCTCTTAATGCATTCTGAACCGGAATTGCTGTTCTTTCCACCAGATCATTGGTCAGTTCATTGAACTTGGCACGTGTAATGGTCATATCCAGATGCTTGGGGCCATCAGCTGTTACGGTAATGAAGGGCAGGTTGATGTTGGTTGTTGTTGCAGAAGAAAGTTCCTTCTTTGCTTTTTCAGCAGCTTCTTTCAGTCTCTGCATAGCCATCTTATCGGTGGAAAGGTCAAAACCTTCTGTACGTTTGAATTCGGAAATCATATAATCTGTCAGCTTATTATCGAAATCATCGCCGCCCAGAAAAGTATCGCCGTTTGTGGATAATACTTCGATAACGCCGTCACCGATTTCAATAATGGATACATCAAATGTACCGCCGCCCAGGTCATATACCATAATCTTCTGTTCGGTTTCGTTATCAAGACCGTATGCCAGTGCTGCAGCAGTGGGCTCATTGATGATACGCTTTACTTCCAGACCTGCAATCTTACCTGCATCCTTTGTTGCCTGTCTCTGAGAGTCATTGAAGTAAGCAGGAACCGTAATTACAGCTTCTGTAACTGCTTCACCCAGATAGCTTTCTGCATCTGCTTTCAGTTTCTGCAGAATCATTGCAGAAATTTCCTGAGGAGAATACTTCTTATCATCAATTGTTACTCTGTAATCAGATCCCATATGTCTCTTAATGGAAGAAATGGTTTTATCTGCGTTGGTTACAGCCTGACGCTTTGCCAGTTCACCCACAAGACGTTCGCCATTCTTTGCAAATGCTACTACGGAAGGAGTTGTTCTTACACCTTCTGCATTTGCGATAACAACAGGTTTACCACCTTCCATAACTGCTACACATGAGTTTGTTGTACCTAAGTCAATACCAATAATTTTACTCATTTCTATTCCTCCTATTACATCGGAGCAGATTTCTGATCTGCTTCCAATCCGGGTTTTAACCCGTTTCATGAAATGGCATAATTGCCTCTTACTAACTTTATTGTTTCAGATAATCTGAATATATATCAATCTGCCTGTTTTTGAAAAACAGAAGCAGGTTTTATCAGTTTGCCACTTTGACCATACTGAAGCGGACCACATTTCCTCTGTAGCAGTATCCTTTCTGGAATTCTTCTACTACAATATTGTCGCCGGCTTCCTCATCCTCCACATGCATAACCGCATTGTGAAGGGTAGGATCAAATTCTTTTCCAACTGCCTCAATGGGAAGAACTTCCAGATCTTCCAGAGTTTTCATCAGATGCTTATAGGTTTTTTCCATCCCCTGAACAAAGGGGGCATCTTTTTCATCTTCCGGAACGGTCATCAGCCCTCTCTCAAAGTTGTCAACAACAGAGAGCATTTTCTCAATTACACTTTTTGCACCAACTTCAAACATGGCAGCTTTTTCTTTTTCTGTACGTTTTCTGTAGTTGTCAAACTCCGCCATGCTGCGTTTCAGGCGATCATTCAGTTCTTCAATCTGCTCATCTTTTTTGTCTTTTTTCTTTTTAAAGAAGCCTTTCTTTTCCTGTCCGGCATCGGTATCTGAATTTTCACTGTTTTCCGTTTCCTGATTGGAATCTTCAGGCTGTCCGGCAGCTGCCTTTTCATCTGCTGTATCTTCAGCAGCTGCACCGGCAGTTTCTTCTTCCTGGTTTAAAACCTCTTCGGTATTTATATCAGCCATGTTGATCATCCTTTCTATTATCTATCTCTGATTATATGTCAGCCGAAAACAGAAATCTGTTTCCGGTATGAAACCTTTGTCAATCCTTCCGGTCCGGTTCATCGAATATGATATCCAGCTGAGCCGTCAGATTACGAAGTGTATCCATAACCTTCTGGTAATTCATACGTTTGGGTCCTATGATACCTATGGTACCTTTTACCCCGTCCTTTAATTCATAATTCGCAGTTACAACACTGCAGTCCCGCATGGTGTGAAGAGGCATCTCCTCACCGATATATACGCGAAGGCTGTCACTGCCTTCCCCGGCATTCTGGCTGTCCTGAATGGCCTGCTTCACAAGGTTTTCCAGATCCGTCTTTTCCTCAAAAGTATGAATCAGATCACTGGCTGTCTGACTCGTTGTAAGCTCCGGATAGCGGAAGAAATTCGTTGCTCCGCTGGTGTAAATCTGCATGTCGCCTCCATCCGCGTTCAATGCATCTGCAACAGCATCCACAACTTCTTTTACTATGTCGCCATAGTCACCGGCCTGTGTTTCCAGTTCACGGATGATTCCCAGATTGATTTCATTCAGGGACAGACCGTTCAGTTTGCTGTTCAGCAGAAGATTCAAAGACAGAATATCCTGATTGCTGATTTTCCTGCGAAGACTCACCATGGAATTTTTCACCAGATTTCCATCCACCACCACTACCACCAGGAGCTTATCGGAATCCATTGCAGACAGCTGTATGAATTTCAGCTTGGTATTGGAATAGCTCGGTCCGGTGATCATCGTTGCGTAATTCGTGTTATTGGCAAGTATCCGTGCCATCTGCTTCAGAAGCAGTTCCAGCCGGTCAACCTTCTGAATGATGAAATCCTTCATTTCAGATACCTGCTGATCCTTTTCCTCAATCAGCTGATTCACATAATAGCGATATCCAAGATCTGTCGGAATTCTGCCTGCTGAAGTGTGGGGTTGAATAATAAATCCCATCTCCTCCAGATCTGCCATCTCATTTCGGATTGTCGCCGAACTGAGTTTCAAATCAGAATACTTGGAAATCGTTCTGGAACCTACCGGTTCTCCGGTATCCTGATAGGTCTGAATGATTGCCTTTAAAATCTTCAGCTTTCTTTCATCCAGTTCCATTCTCCACCTTCCTTTCTTCTGTAAGCATCTTCCTTTGTGATTGTTAGCACTCAGTATTAAAGAGTGCTAACATTTGCATAATTAAAATACCACCTCTATGCTTTTTTGTCAACATGAAATTTAAAAAAAGAATTGAGGTGGTATTTTTAATGTTATGACAGGCGAAGTTTGATTCCTCTTCCGCCTTTTGCTGCAAGACGCAGCCGTTTCAGTTCAATGGTACGGTCATGCAGTATGATCTCCGTATCCTCTCCCGGGGTCACCTGCCATACATCTTTCAGATGATCCCCTTCTGTCAGAGCAATTCCTTTCTGACCGAGAGTGATTTTCTTTGCGGCAGGAATATTCTCGCCGGGGAATCTCAGGAAACATCCTTTTTCTGTATGAAGAACGATCTGCTTTTTCTTATAATAATCCACATAAACAAGGCGGTCGTTTTCTGCCAGTTTGGTAGACGCCACCATTCTGGAGCTGGTATTGAATTCTCCGGCAGAAACCTTTTTGATCAGTCCTCCCTCTGTTGCAAATATCAGGTCCTGTTCCGGATTTTCCGAACAGTCACATACAAAGAGAATCTGTTCTGCTGAAGAATCATATCGGCTGATATTGTCTGCCGGTACCCCTTTATCCTTTATCTTCTGCAGAGGAATATCGGATACTTTGATCTGATACATTTTTCCGGCATCCGTAAAAATCTGGATTTTACTGAAGCTTCTGCTCATAAATGCATGCCGGTACTCTTTCACCTGCTCGCTGTTTCTGTTAAGAGCGGAAGGATCCACTGCCTTGATGTAACCAAACCGGTCCATAAGAATCAGTACTTCTTCTTCTTTTACTTCTTCCTTTACTTCCGGCACCTGCTCCAGTGAAGTGATCACGGTCCTTCTGTCATGACCGAATTCTTCTGCAATCCGTTCCATTTCCTTGCGGATCGTTTTCAGCATGGCAGTTCTGCTTCCAAGAATTTTTTCGTAGCCTTTGATTTTCGTGCAGGTATCTTTATATGCTTTATTTAGCGCAATGATTTCCAGACCAATCAGCCGGGACAGGCGCAGATCCAGAATTGCCTGGGCCTGTCTTTCTGTAAAACAGAGCTTTGCAGCCTCTGCTGCAGATGAACGGTGACGGAAGGTTACATCTGCAGGATTTCCCATCAGACAGGCTTTTGCCTGGGCTTGTGTTTTGCTTCCCCGGATGATCTCAATAATCAGATCAATCAGATCCACCGCTTTGATCAGGCCTTCCTGGATTTCTTTTTTCTTCTGTTCTTCCTGCAGCATATACGTATACTTCCGCCGGTTGATTGCAATCTGAAAATCCAGATGATGCTCCAGAATGGATTTCAGGTTGAGCAGCGTCGGTCTTCCACCAGAAATGGCGATCATATTTACCCCGAAAGTATCTTCCAGCCGTGTCTTTTTATACAGAATATTTTTAACCCGTTCCACATCGGAGCCTTTTTTCAGTTCCAGCACAATACGAATCCCTTCTTTAGAGGATTCGTTGGAAATGTCGGTGATTTCCGGCAGTTTCTTGCTTTCTGCCAGTGCAGCGGTATCTGCAAGAAACTTGCGGATACCGTCTCCGATCATGGTATAGGGAATTTCAGTGATCACCAGTTTATCTTTATCTGCTTTTCTTCTGGCTTCTTCCAGAATCACCTTTCCGCGAATCCGGATTTTACCGGATCCGGTTTCATATATATTCAGAAGTTCCTCCTGATTGGCAACAATACCCCCTGTGGAAAAATCCGGTCCCGGCATAATATTCAGAAGTTCCTCTGTGGTGATGTCCGGATTGTCAATATAAGCCATAACACAGGAAAGCACCTCCCGCAGATTATGGGATGGAATATTCGTGGTCATACCGACTGCAATTCCTTCTGCACCATTTACCAGCAGATTGGGAATCCGGACCGGAAGGATCTCCGGTTCTTTTTCGGTTTCATCAAAATTAGGAACAAAATCCACCACATTTTTTTCCAGATCTGCCAGATAAACCGTTTCTGTCAGTTTTTTTAGTCTTGCTTCCGTATATCGCATGGCTGCTGCCCCATCTCCTTCAATGGAGCCGAAATTCCCATGGGGTTCTGCCAGCGGCTCATTTTTTTTAAAATCCTGAGACATAACAACCAGTGCTTCATAAATGGAGGAATCGCCGTGTGGATGATATTTACCCATGGTATCACCCACAATACGGGCGCATTTACGATGGGGCTTATCATGACTGAGTCCCAGTTCATACATGGCATATAGAGTACGTCTCTGAACCGGCTTCAGTCCATCGCGAATATCCGGAAGCGCTCTGGATGTAATGACGCTCATGGAATAATTCAGATAGGATTGACGCATACACTCTGAAAATTCTGTTTGTACTACTCTGGTATCCATTGTATCCATGTCACAGTCCTCCTCTATACGTCAAGCTCAGCTTCATCTGCATGAGCAATGATAAAATCTCTTCTGGGGCCCACTTCCGTTCCCATCAGCATCCGGGTCACTTCATTGGCTCCTCTGGCATCATCAATCTGTACCTGCTTCAGCACACGGGTTTCCGGATTCAGTGTAGTCTCCCACAGCTGGGTAGCGTCCATTTCACCCAGACCCTTGTACCGCTGCAAAGTGAAATTTTTATGGGTTTTTCGATATTTTTCCAGTGCCAGATCATCATACAGGTACTCTTCCGGTCCTTTTTTCGGAATCGCCTTATAAAGAGGAGGCGTTGCCAGATAAACATGCCCCTGCAGAATCAGTTCCGGCATGAACCGATAGAAAAAGGTCAGAAGCAGGGTAGCAATGTGAGCTCCATCCACATCTGCATCCGTCATAATCACGATCTTGTCATATTTCAATTTTTCGATGTTGAAATCCATGCCGTATCCTTCTGAAAAACCGCACCCGAAAGCCATGATCATGGATTTGATTTCTGCATTGGCAAGTACCTTATCCATGGTGGCTTTTTCCACATTCAGAATTTTGCCTCGAATGGGGAGAATAGCCTGAAACTTCCGATTTCTTGCCGTTTTTGCCGAACCGCCTGCAGAATCCCCTTCGACAATAAAGATTTCATTTTTAGAAGGATCCCGGCCTTCGCAATTGGCCAGTTTTCCATTGGAATCAAAGGAATATTTGCTTTTACCGAGAACGGTACTCCTTGCCTTTAACTCAGACCGACGGATTCTGGCAGAGGTTTCTGCTCTGGCAATAACGGCCTTTAATGTATCCAGATTCTTATCAAAAAAGAGTTCCAGCTTCTCTCCTGCAATGGCGGTGACCACTTTCAAAGCATCGGAATTTCCCAGTTTCGTTTTGGTCTGTCCTTCAAAAAGAGGATCCGGATGGCGGATGGCCAGTACAGCTGTCATACCGCTTCTGGTATCCGGTCCGGTAAAATTGGTGTCCTTTTCCTTTAAAATCCCCAGTTCTCTGGCGTAGCTGTTGATGATACTGGTGAACTTACCTTTAAAACCGGTGATATGGGTGCCGCCCTCCGAGGTATTGATGCAATTGCAGTATCCGAAAATATTTTCTTCAAAATCAGAAGTAAACTGAAAGGCACACTCCACCATGATGCCGTCTTCCTCTCCGGAAAAAGAGATAATATCCGTTTTCAGTTCCTTTCCGCGATTCAGTTCCCGAATATACTGAATCAGTCCTTCCGGTTCGTGATAAGTGATCGGTTCCGGATTTTTTCCTTCCCTTAAATCCGTAAATACAATGGTCAGGCCCGGATTCAGATACACCGTTTCATGAAGTCGGTTTTTGATCTGCTCTTCTTTAAAACGAAGATGTTCAAAAATCTGTTTATCCGGATAAAAACGGATTTTCGTACCGGTTTCTCTGGTTTTGCCTGCGGAGGGAAGAAGTCCGTCTATCAGTTCCATATCCGGATGTCCAAACGAATAACGATCTTCATAAATACACCCATCCTTATAGACTGTAACCTCCATCCATTCAGAAAGAGCATTAACAACCGAAGAACCGACACCGTGGAGACCGCCGGATACCTTATATGTGGTATTATCAAATTTGCCGCCGGCATGGAGAGTAGTAAAAATCACCCGTTCTGCCGAAACCCCTTTCTGATGCATGTCCACAGGAATTCCTCTTCCGTTGTCTTTTACGGAAACGGATCCATCCTTCTCCATAGTTACTTCGATTCGATCGCAGAAACCTGCAAGATGCTCATCCACTGCGTTATCTACTATTTCATAAACCAGATGATTCAGGCCTCGGCTTCCGGTACTGCCAATATACATACCGGGCCTTTTGCGAACTGCTTCCAGGCCCTCCAGAACCGTTATCGAATCTGCATTATACTGATTCATAATGAAAAACTCCTTCCTGAACAATCTTTTTCAGACAGCTTTCTGTCTGCAGAACTACTTTTGACTTTGCAAAACGAAAAATATGTTTTATACTGATGTATACTTTTAAAGAATAAAACAGGTGTGGCCGGATCGGCTGCATCCGAAAGGAACCCGCATGTCAAAAGACAATTTCACCTTAACTACTCAAAAAAACGGCCGCACCATGGAATGGATTACCATCATAGAAGATGGAATTCCAGTATGGGTCAGAAAAAACAGCATAAAAAAACATGAACTGATGAAAAAGCTGGAACAGCTGATTCATCAGGCCATGGAACTGGAAGACGACGAACCCGTCATCGAACTTCTCTGTACCACAGGAGAACGATATCAGATCAGTTACTTTCACTACGCATCCCTCTATCTGTGTGAAGAGCTGGAAGGCAGATACTCCACGCTGTCCACGCTGATGGATGCTCTCTGGGAGCTGCCCGGTATGGAAAGCGCTGAAAACTGTCATCTCGTATAATACCTGCGGACAATACTAACATATTTTATTTTTTTTGGCAATCACTTTTTCGAATATATGTTTGCTGTTCAAATGAAACCGGCTGACATTCCGGAAAATGCCATAATTGCCAGACGCCAGATTCCTTCTTCAATCAATGTATAGAAGGCATTGATCGGTGTATCCAGAACGCCCACATACAGACATGCCATCAATGCAATCATAAAGAAACGTTCAAATTGGAAAAACCACTCCTGTGCTTTCGGCGGAAGAAAGGTAATCAGAATCTTTGATCCATCCAGTGGCGGAATGGGAATCAGATTAAATACAGCCAGATTGATACTGAGCACAGAAAAATAGTATAATACCGTATAAATGGTATCCACTGTATTTCCTGCTGCCAGCATACCCCCTCTTACTGCCATTTCCATCCATACCATCACGAATATGCTGATCCCACCGGTCAGTATATTCATCAGAGGACCGGCCAGACTGGTCAGAATAATCCCCAGTTTTTTATTTTTATAATACCAGGGATTGATCGGCACCGGTTTGGCCCATCCCATGTGAAACAGCAGCATGCAGATTGCTCCCAGCGGATCCAGATGGGATAAGGGATTCAAGGTCAGTCTTCCGGCATTTCTGGCAGTGGGATCCCCCAGCTTCCAGGATACAAACCCATGGGCAAACTCATGCAATGTTATGGCAAATAATATTCCCGGTATCAGGTATAAGTAAAACATCCGATCATCGTCCTTTCTTTTCCGTCTGATATCATACAATCCTCTGTTCAGACGACATTATCAAAAATATTAGACGCCAATTCCCCTTTTGTCAATGTAAATTCATTTAATTTTTTCTCCTTGTCCAAAAGACCGCTTTTCAGTATAATGATACCAGTATTTCGAAACCCCCGAAGCAATTCATTTGAATCATGGGGTAACATTCTTTTGCTTTCAAAAAAAATAAATATAAATCAAGGAGGTTTTCTATGTCAACCTATCAGTTATCCAATGATAAACTGACCATTGCTGTCAACAGCCATGGTGCAGAGTTGTGCAAAGTAACCGGTGCAGGCGGCACCGAATATCTGTGGCATGCAGATCCCGCCTACTGGAAACGCTTTTCCCCTGTTCTGTTTCCCGTTGTAGGCAATTACACCCACAAAGCGTACAAATATGCAGATCAGACCTGGCCCATGGGACAGCACGGCTTTGCCAGAGACACCGAATTTGAATTTACCGCACAGACGGAACATTCCCTTACCTTCACCCTTCGTTCCAATGAAGAAACGAGAAAACTGTATCCCATGGACTTTATTCTGGAAATCACCTATACCCTGGAAGAGAATCAGATTACCGTTGACTGGGACGTTTCGAACCCCGGAACAGCAGACCTGCATTTTTCCATCGGAGCTCATCCTGCTTTCAACTGCCCCATAAACGGAATTGGTGTCCAGACAGACTATACCCTTGATCTGCATACCGATGCACCCGAACTTACCTGCGGCGTACTGAGCAGCGAAGGAACCCTGACCGATGTTTCCGCTGTATATCCCCTGACCGATGGAAAACTGTCTCTTACAGAGCATATCTTTGATAAAGATGCTCTGATTGTGGAACATACCGACATCAGCAAAATGTCCCTTTGTCTGCCGGACGGCACCCCTTATGTAACGGTAGACTTCCAGGCTCCTCTTTTCGGAATCTGGTCACCGGTCGGAAAACACGCTCCTTTTGTCTGTCTGGAACCCTGGTACGGACGTTCTGACCGTGAAACCTTTGAAGGAACTGTAGATCAGAGAGAATACGGCACCACATTACAGCCGGGAGAATCCTTCCACGCTTCCTACCGGATGTCATTCTTTCCTGTAAAATAAAGGCTGCAGACCAGGCAGAAGCACGAGATGCATATTGGTGGGAAGACAGCGAATATCCATACACATCTCTGCTCATTCTGCACACCATAAAAAACGGGGTCATCGCTTCCTGCGATAACCCCGATTTTTCATTTCAGCTGAATCCATTCACCGGATCAGAACCCTATCTTTCACCGCGTTCAGCCATTTCCTTTTCCTGTGCTTCAATCATTTTACGAACCATATGACCGCCAACGGAACCGTTCTGATAAGAAGTCAGGTTTCCGTTGTATCCATCTTTCGATAAGGGAACACCCAGCTCATCTGCAACTTCCATTTTGAATCGGTTCATGGCTTCCTTTGCTTCGGGAACTTCGATACGATTGGAATTACTGCTGTTCATACTCTTTTCCTCCTTAAATTGGTCTGTAGTTGATCGCTACACTGTTATTATGGCTTTTCAAAAAAAGAATACACTGGCAAGTTATGGTTCACAATTCGAATTTCCAAAGTAAAATTATTTTTCCATTGCATCCACACGAATGGTAATGGATTTTTTATGTGCCATCAGTCCTTCTGTATCTGCAAGACAGATTGCTGTATTGGCCATATTGCGGCATCCTTCTTCCGTAATATGCTGAACAAATGATGTTTTTATAAAGGAACCTACCCAGACCCCATTGGAATATCTGGCTGTACGCATGGTGGGAAGGGTGTGATTGGTGCCGGAACAGTAATCGCCGAAGGTTACAGGCGTATAATGTCCCACAAATAAGGATCCAAAGTGAAGAAGTGAATTGCTGACTTCTTCCTCGATTTCAGGTTTTACCTGTACTTCCAGATGCTCCGGTGCCATTTCATTGGCCAGCGCAATGGCTTCTTTCATATCATCGGCAATAAATAACATCCCGTTGTCTTCCCATGATTTCAATGCCAGATCGCCTGTGGGAAGCTCTGCAGCAATCTCATTCACCCGTTCCAGGGTTTTTTCAGCCAGTTCCATGCTGGTTGTAACCAATGTTGCTCTAGCATTGGGGTCATGCTCGCTCTGTGCCAGAATATCAATGGCTGTAAAATCCGGATTGGCACTTTCGTCTGCTAGGATCAGAACTTCACTGGGACCTGCCAGACTGTCAATTCCGACCTCACCCAGAACCTGGCGTTTTGCTTCTGTAACAAAACGGTTTCCGGGTCCGCAGATCATATCAACTTTTTTGATGGTCTCTGTACCATAGGTAAATGCTGCAATGGCCTGTGCACCGCCCACGCAGTAGATTTCATCCACACCTGCCAGATCCATTGCCACCAGAACTGCAGGGTGAATGGTTCCTGTTACCTTTGATGCAGGACTGCATGCTGCAATCCGCTTTACACCTGCCACTCTCGCCGGAATCGCCAGCATCAGAGCCGTACTGGGCAGAGGATAACGGCCGCCGGGGACATAACAGCCCACGGAGTCAACAGGCACAAGTCGGTGACTTAATCGAACACCCGGAATCGGAGTGTCTGTGTCCAGATTTTTCATGGTTTCCAACTGTTTTTCCGCATAAAATCGAATCTGTGCTGCTGCAGCCTTCATGGCCTCCACCACTTCGGGTGCGACCAGATCATATGCAGCTTTTACACTTGTTTCCGGAACTTGGATATATTCCAGATCCAGACCATCAAATTTTTTGCTTAATGTATAAATTTCCGCATCACCATTCTGAATCACATTCTCAATGATATCTGCTACAATTTTTGTTGTTGCTGCATCTTTTCCATAATTCTTTGCAGCTGCTTCCTTGATACACTTCATATGTATCCACCTCTTTCAATCGTCTTGATTTTTTTGATCAGTCAATAAACTGATTATTGATTTCAAAAAGAAAATCACTTTAGTAAAGTAATGTACTGCACTATATTACCACAAGAAATCACAATTGAACAGAACTAATTTAAACACATTTGTTAACAAAATGCAAAAATATTATGATTTTATAATATTTGAAAAATTCTCTTTGCATTAAATCATTTCTTCGTTATAATAATGTCCAGATGACACCATCTAATACAAATCTGTTTCTGTATCTGCAAAGTGAAGCCCTTTCACAATTCCCATATACGGCTTTACCTTTTTCCTGCAAAAACAGAAAACAGATGCACTTATAAGGAGAACTGAATGAGACATATAATAAGCCCTCTGGATTTTTCAGTAGAAGAACTTGACGAGTTAATGAAGGTCGCCAACGATATTGAAAAAAATCCCGACAAATATGCCAATGTATGTAATCGTAAAAAACTTGCAACCTTATTCTATGAACCCAGTACAAGAACACGTTTAAGCCTTGAAACTGCCATGCTGAATCTTGGCGGTCAGGTCATCGGATTTGCTTCTTCCAATGCCAGCTCTGCAGCAAAAGGAGAAAGTGTAGCCGATACCATCCGCATGATTTCCTGTTATGCAGATATAGCAGCAATTCGCCATCCCAAAGAAGGTGCAGCCCTGGTGGCAGCCATGAATTCTTCCATTCCTGTCATCAACGCAGGTGACGGCGGTCATCAGCATCCCACACAGACCCTTACCGATCTGTTAACCATTCGTTCCCTGAAAGGACGACTGGACAATCTGACCGTCGGTCTCTGCGGTGACCTGAAATTCGGCCGTACCGTACATTCTCTGATCAACGCACTGGTACGTTATCCGAATATCCGTTTTGTACTGGTATCTCCTTCCGAACTTCGTATCCCCAGCTACATCCGTGAAAATGTTCTGGACGCCAACGGAATCGAATATGAAGAAGTGGAAATTCTGGAAGATGCAATGCCCAAGCTGGATATTCTGTACATGACACGTGTGCAGAAAGAACGTTTCTTCAGCGAAGATGAATATCTCCGTCTGAAAGATATTTATGTACTGGATAAGCAGAAGATGGATCTTGCAAAAGAAGATATGCTGGTTATGCATCCGCTGCCCCGTGTCAATGAGATTTCCGTAGAAGTCGACAATGACCCCCGTGCAGGTTATTTCCGTCAGGTTCAGTACGGTGTTTACATCCGTATGGCTCTCATTATGAAATTACTGGAGGTAGAAGTATGTTAAATATTTCAGGATTAGCGAATGGTATCGTACTGGATCATATTCCTGCCGGCAAGAGCATGGATATTTACAAGTATCTTTCCCTTGAAAAGTTTGATTGCCAGGTTGCAATCATCAAAAATGCCCGCAGCCAGAAGATGGGAAAAAAGGACATTATCAAAATTGAAGGCGGCATCGATCTGATCAATCTCGATGTTCTTGGTTTTGTAGACCCGGACATCACGGTAAACATCGTTGTAAACGGTGAAATTCAGGAAAAGAAGAGACTGATGCTTCCCAAAAAGCTTACCAATGTTGTGAAATGTAAAAATCCCCGCTGTATCACTACCATTGAGCAGGAGCTTCCTCAGGTATTTCTTCTTGCTGATAAAGAAGCAAAAGTATACCGCTGTATGTACTGTGAAGAAAAATACAGACGTCATCACAAGAAATAATGCAATGAAAATCTGATACTCTGTTTTTCGTGACAGGGGACGCGGCATCCGCCGCGTCTTTTTTATTTCCTGTTCCGCCCGATAAAATACAAAAAAAGCCTCTTCATAATGTAAAAACACATTACAGAAAGGCTTTTGTATAAACGCAATCAGAAAAGACAGCTCCTGCTGACCCACCTATTCATTCCAGTTGTGGTAAACCTGCTGCACGTCGTCATCATCTTCCAGAAGATCAAGTGTCTTCTGCAGATACTTGATATCGTTTTCATCGGTCAGGTCTACATAAGTCTGAGGAATCATGGTAACTTCCGCACTGGCCATGGGGATCTTTTCTGCTTCCAGAGCTTTCAGAACTTCAGGGAAATCATCCGGTGCTGTCAGAATTTCAAAGCTGTCTTCTTCTTCATTGAAATCCTCTGCACCTGCATCCAGTGCAATCATCATCAGATCATCTGCTTCCATTTCGCACTCTTCCCGGTCAATGATAATCTGACCTTTCTGGTCGAACATAAATGATACACATCCGGATGTACCCATGTTGCCGTTGCCCTTTGTAAATGCATTACGTACATTGGAAGCTGTACGGTTTTTGTTATCTGTCAGAGTATCTACGATAATAGCAACACCATTGGGACCATATCCTTCATATGTAATTGCCTCGTAGTTTACATTTCCTATATCACCTGCTGCTTTTTTGATACCGCGGTCAATGGTATCATTGGGCATATTGTTGGCCTTAGCCTTTGCAATGATTGTGGCAAGCTTATAATTGTTTGCAGGGTCGGGACCGCCTTCTTTTACAGCTACTGCAATTTCACGGCCGATAATGGTAAAGATTTTACCCTTTGCTGCATCGTTTTTCTCTTTTTTATGCTTAATATTCGCAAATTTTGAATGTCCTGACATACCTTCTTACACTCCTTTTTGATCTTTATATACAGGTTAATACACCAGCTATGTCATACCAATTATTTATATTAGCATGAATCCCATTTTTCGTAAAGAACCATTCTGAAATATGTACATGTAATTCTTTAGAAATATTTTTTCCATAAGAATCTTTATGCAGAAAAATATTATACAGTCACGGCTTCATCGTTTTTATGTACTGCACAGACCTTCTGAATCATTTTATTCTCTACTTCTGTTACGATAAAATCAAAATCGCCCACCGAAACAACATCGTTTCCATTCCCTTCCGGGAAATATCCCAGCCGATAAAGCAGGTATCCGTTGATGGTTTCTATATCTTCGTCACGTTCCATGGTGATATTCAGAAGTTTTTCCACTTCTTCCACCGGGGCCATTCCATCGATCAGATACTGGTTATCTCCTGTTTGTTCCGCACAGGGTTCCTCCACTTCATCATATTCATCAAAAATGTTGCCTACAATTTCTTCCAGCAGATCCTCCATGGTCACCAGCCCGTCCAGCTGTCCGTATTCATCCACTACCAGCATCATATGAATTTTCTGGTGCTGCATTTTTCGAAACAGATCATCAATATTAACTGTTTCCGGAATAAAGACCGGCTCACGAAGCAAACCGGGGATTTCCATCAGACTTTTATGATGATTTTCTTCTTTGCGGCTGGCCTTTGCCGCGTCATGGAGATATAGAACACCGATTACATTATCCAGCTCCTCATCATATACGGGAAATCGGGATTTCCCGGCATCAATCATTTCATCGAAAACCTTCAGCAGAGGTTCATGCCCTTCAAATGCCAGAATATTGATTCTCCGGGTCATGATATCCCCTGCTTCTTTATCCCCGAAGCTGATGATATTCTGTATCATTTCTGCTTCCGAATCTTCCAGAACCCCCTGTTCATTCCCCTCATTGACCATGGATATGATTTCTTCCTCTGTGACATCTTCTATCAGATTGGTCTCATATCCGGATATCCTCAAAAGCAGATCCGAAATCAGATCCACCAGAAAAGTAAGGGGTTTCAGAAAAAGCATTATAACACGAATCACATTGGCAAACCGGCCCATCCAGAACTCACCGGTTCGCACAGTGGCTTTTCGGATTACCAGGAGCAGTATTTCCAGAAACAGCCAGATGGCAGGAAGTTCTGCCAGTGCATAAACCGAATGATATTTCTGAAATATCATCATGCTGTGAATACCGGTTCCGGCTCCGATTCCAAACATCAGAAGAATTCGGATTGCCGTCAATGAAGCCTTCTGCTTATACAGTTTAAACAGCAGCACCGCATGGGGCTCTCCTTCTTCCGCCTTATCTTCCAGTACCGTTTCATTTTCCCCCAGTATTGCTTTTTCAAATCCATAAATCAGTGCCGATATCATCAGCAAAATAATGAATATCCATGGCCAGCAGCCATATTCCATTTCATACTCCTTCCATACACTTCCCTATGTAGAAAGCCCCAGGCTCACATGAAGTGCCTTCTCTACTTCATCCAGCAGCGGTCCGTCAATATGACAGATTTTATCTTTCAGTCGTTTTTTATCAATTGTTCTCAGCTGTTCCATTAAAATCACAGAATCTTTAACCATGTCACAGTCCTGCGTGCTCACTTCAACATGGGTGGGCAGTTTTGCTTTGTTCATACGACTGGTTATGGCCGCACAGATCACGGTTGGGCTGTGTCTGTTTCCAACATCGTTCTGAATAATCAGAACCGGTCTGACTCCTCCCTGTTCGGATCCAACTACCGGCCGCAGATCTGCGTAATACACATCGCCTCTTCGGATAATCATTGTCTGACTCCTTTTTTATATTTGATAACGACAGTATTTCCGAATTCCGCTGCATTTATTCCATTTCTGATAAAAAAACAGATTCCAGTTCTCTGAATACCGGGCCGATCGCTTCCACCAGATCGGTGGCCATGACCGCCCGTTCCCCCAGTTTTTCTGCTGCATATTCGCCTGCCAGTCCGTGAATATAAACCCCAAGCATTGCAGCTTCATCTGTCGGATGTTTCTCTGCCAGAAATCCGGCAATCATCCCGGTCAGTACATCCCCGGAACCCGCGGTCGCCATGGCAGAACAACCTGATGTATTAATATAACATGGCTGATTTTTCTTTGCAACTATTGTTCTTGCACCTTTTAATACACATACGGAACCGCTGACATTGGAAAAATCCTTTGCACAAAGAAAAGGCTGTTCTTTTATTTCCTTCACATTTTTTCCGGTTAATGCGGACATTTCTCCGGGATGCGGTGTCAGGATAACCCGTTCCGTTAAAAGATCGTACCAGTCCCTGTGTCGGGCAAGCACGCGCAGACCATCCGCATCAAGTACAAGCGGTTTCGTTGTCTCTGTCAATATATAAAAAAGCATCTCATCCACATACTGTTCCTGACCGATACCGGGACCAAAAACAATTACATCTGCAAAATTGCAGTCTTCCTTCAGATGATCCAGTGGTTTCTCCGGATCATAAAGGCTGAGAATTGCTTCGGGTATCATCTGATGAAGACATACTTTGTTGCATGCCAGAGACCGCACTTTAACCAGACCACAACCCATTCTGTATGCTGCTTTCGCACTGAAAACAGCTGCTCCTACCATGGTTTCACATCCGGCAACAACCAGGACACTTCCAAATGTGCCTTTATGGGAATCCGCCGGTCTTTTTTTCAGATAACCACACACCTCCCTTCTGTTTTCCAGACCAAAGGCATCATATCCGGCATCTGCAATTGCATCCGGTGCAAATCCGATTTCCTTCACAATCAGCTTACCGCAATACTCTGCTCCGGGGTACAGAATCTGTCCGACCTTTTTTCTGCCAAAAGTCACCGTTACCTCCGCTTTTACAGCTGCACCTGCTATCCTTCCATCTTCGGCTCTGACGCCGGACGGAATATCCACTGCAATCACAGGGATTCCGGATTGATTCAGCTCATGAATCAGCAGTCCGCAGGTTCCGGTTATCTCTCGCGTAAGTCCTATTCCAAAAAGACCGTCTATAAAAGCTGCCGGTGCTTTTGTTTTAATATATTCGGCAAAATATTCTCTGTTACTATCCTGAAAAAATACAAAGGGTATTTTCAGATTCTGAATAATGGTATACTGCTCCTTCCATTCGGTTGTCGCCTTTTCCGGATCACCAAATAGAAAAATCTCTGTCTGATATCCTTTAAGAAACAGAATTCGTGCCGCTGCAATTCCATCTGCTCCATTGTTTCCCATACCACAGACCGAACAGATCCGACCGGCAGACGGGGAAAAATGTTCCATGATATACTCTGCAACAGATAAAGCAGCCCGTTCCATCAATACCATGGACGGAATTCCGTTTTTTTCAATGGAACCGGTATCAATTGCCTTCATCTGCCTTTGATTCACATAATATTCCATCTTATCATATCCCTCTCATACAAACATTTCATATATTTGAAACTGATTTTGTCCGATTATCCCTCCAGAATAACCGACGCACTGACATAATCCCCTTCATTGGTTATGGTAACCCAGATCGACTGTATCTGCATTTTCTGCCTCATTTCAGCTGCCTTTCCATACAGATTTACATAAGGACAGCCCAGTTCATCCCTCAGTACTTCAATTTCTGATGGCTGAATTCCCCGAAAACCTGTACCAAATGCTTTTGCAACAGCCTCTTTAACTGCAAAATTCCCTGCCAGTCTGACAGGGAATTTACGGAAACAGCGTATTTCTTCATCTGAATAAATTCTGTTAACAAAATGTTCATTAGTACAGGCTTTTTCAACTCTGGATATCTGCGTCATATCCAGCCCGATACCTTTAATCATTTACGACTCCTTTACTCTTCATTGAATATGAAAGCCTTAATAAGCTGTCTGACAAATGCACATTTTCCACAACAATTCCGGGGCCGAGTCTGAGATCCGTATAAGCAAAATTCCAGAACCCCTTGATGCCATATTTCACCAGTTCTTCCGCAATATGACCGGCAGCTTCTTTCGGTACAGTCAGAACCGCAATATCAACATTGTGTTCTTTGATAAAATGTCCAACCTCACTGTAATCCTGTACAACAATCCCATTGATGGTTTTCCCGATGAGATTGATATTGGTATCAAAAGCACCGATAATATCACAGCCGTAAGATCGGAAACTGCTGTATTTGATCAATGCAGAACCCATATTTCCGACTCCGACTACGATCATATTGTTTTTACAGTCCAATCCGAGTATCTTTCCTATTTCATTGAAAAGATAATTGACATTATATCCATATCCCTGCTGTCCGAATCCTCCGAAATTATTCAGATCCTGCCGAATCTGAGAAGCAGTAACCTTCATCAGAGAACTGAGATCACCGGAAGAGATACGTTCAACTCCCTGTGCCTTCAGATCACCGAGATATCTATAGTATCTTGGAAGACGCTTGATCACCGCACGGGATATTTCTTTTTTTTCCAAACAATCACTCCTTAAAACACTTTCTAAACGGAAACGTATGCTTACGCAGACATCACCAATTATAGTAATATACACTCCCATATGAAATCTGTGATGGGGAACAGACACTGGTTACGCACGAACCAACATATGGGCATTCGTATTAGAATTATATTACGATATGAAAAAAATGTCAAATTCCATTTTGATTTTTATTGTAATAATTATTTATTAAAATGATTTCTATTCGCATTTTTTTATGCATTTTCAACAGGTTAGATATTGCCTGATAACCTGATCTGCTATATATGATATTTTTTTCTTAAAATATGGCTATTACATGATCAATTTTACAGAATTCTGTACGTATTTTCAACTTGCTTCCTGTTTTTATTTATATTATACTAAGGTGTTGGAGTCAACCTGATTTACTCCATAAAGTGTTAAAATTAACCTGATTTGCCCCAATATATGAAGCAAACGGAACACAAATGAAAGAGAGGAACATGTATGATTCTGTCATGCAGCCATATTAATAAATCATTCGGCACCGAACCGATTCTGAAGGATGCTGTTTTTCATATCAATGAACATGAAAAAGCTGCCATCGTCGGGATCAACGGTGCCGGTAAATCGACCCTTCTGAAAATAATTGCCGGTGAAGAACCTTCTGACAGCGGTGAAATCATTCTTGCCAAAGGCTGTACGCTTGGGTATCTGGCACAGCATCAGAGTTTTTCCTCTGATGCCAGCATATTTGATACCCTGCTCCACGTCAGAAAGGATATTCTAGAACTGGAAGACAAAATCCGTTCTCTGGAACAGAAGATGAAACATCTGCAGGAGGATGAACTGGAAAGGGTCTATGATGCCTACAGCAAAGCAACCCATGCCTTTGAACAGGCAGACGGCTATGCATATAAAAGTGAGGTGACCGGTATTTTAAAAGGACTTGGCTTTACCGAAGAAGATTTTTCACGGAAAGTAAATTCCTTATCAGGCGGTCAGAAAACCCGTGTTTCCCTTGGACGGCTTCTTCTGACAAAACCGGATATTATCATGCTGGATGAACCGACCAACCATCTGGACATGAATTCCAT
>JALETI010000010.1 GCA_022781515.1 Lachnospiraceae bacterium | reverse complement strand
TTCATTTTCCAGATTTTTAAAATCGTTTCTATTGACCTCTGCATCCTGCGGAATCATATTCTCCAGGCCATTGGAACCATCAAATTGATCACCAATCAGATGCCCACGATCATCGCCCTCTTTCTGATCTCCTTTTCCGATATCTTCAATGGAATCTCTTATGAAAAGTCGGCTGTCACGCTCTTTCATATGGAGGATTCCCTTTACCCAAATGATTCTTCCAAGCCAGTCGGTTTTATAATGATAACCATTAATCTCATAGCTGTTGTTTGGAATGAGATCATTATTTACTCGATAAAGTTCTCCGTTGTCATCAAAATTGCATTTTTTTCCTTCAATGATTTCCAGATGAGGATTCTCCTGCTCTTCGCCGTCGTTACAATCCATTTCTTCATTTAACTTGTTATCCCAGAACTTTCTCGCTTCATCCGGCGACAGACCTTTTTCAGGCTGTATTTCCTTATAGTGTTCCACTTCCGGACTTTTGATATCTGCTATTTCCCGATCAGTAGAAATTTCATTCATCAATACACACCTCCCCTTATTTGATACACTTCTGTAAATCTGCATAAAATATCATTATAAGATGCATCCCGTACAGATTGCTCATAAATAATAAGTGCCATAACCAGATCAATCTGTCTCTGTGAGTATCTGCAAACAGAAGGCGATAATTTTTCGGCCACAGAATGAACCCAATCCGTTATATCGCTGCAGTTCTCCGATTCCCGAATTGCATCTCCTGCTTTCAGGAAATCATATACCAAAGTTCGCAGTGCTTTGACAGCCTCCTCTTTTTCAACAGTAATGTAATCAATAAAATCACATTTAACTGCTGTGTCCAGTTGCGATTTCAAAACCATTGACTTCAGTTTCTGGATATCAACCCGATCACCTTTTCTGTATATTTCCCTGTTCATAATACAATCCAGAAGAGATTTCGATGCCAGAAGATGATTTATATTCTGCTGGGATACATTTCCGGAAACCAGAGATATAAATGCCTGACCTTTTCCGATGTGCTGATCAATTTTGCAAAGAACCGGCTCTAGCCAATCACTCTGATATACAGCGGCAACACCTTTTTCAAGTTTCGCAAGCTCAATAATCTGATCATCTGTCAGCCCTGCTGCTTTTCCTACAAGTTCCCGGTCTGAAAAATCAGGCAGCCGCAGAATGATTTTGGTATTGGTATTCCTGATGACGGACATATCAAGAAGACCGGGGGACTGATCCGCAATCACAAAACCTTCACCGTATGTTCTCATTTCAGCAATCGCATTTGCCAGCATTTCAACAGATTTACCCAGCAGATTGCTACCTTCGCTGGTCTGTTCCACAGAAGTACGTCTAAGAAGATTATGAGCTTCCTCCAAAACAGTTACATGATTCAGTTTCCGATTTGCACCGGCTCCATTCATGCGATATTCCTGAAGCTTCAGCACCAGCAAGCCCATAATCAGTGATTTTGTTTCCGTGGAACCGACACGACTTAAATCCACAATCACATTGGTGTCGAAGAGCTCCTGATCTGATATCTCATCAGACGTAAAGATCAACCCATTGATTCCATTGGTCAGCGATTTCAGTCGTGTCACCAGTGAACCGGTATAATCCCCTTTATTGTCCTGAGAATAGTCACTTTCATTCAACACCTGTCTGATCTGTTTAAATACATCCGTAAATGTGGGGAAAATATGATTATCATATCTATTATCTGATGTTACCAGATCCCATCCGGCAGCCTCATATGCCCGCTCAATGGAATCTTTTAATATTGCAGGCATTGCAGCGTACATGGGCCAGCAGACATTGAAAATCTCTATCAACCTGTCAAGATGTTCCAGGACATGGATATGTTCAGGAAAGCTGAAGGGATTAATCCGCAGCATCTGCGTATATCTGTAATTGGTTCCATATACTGTTACATCATTCCTGCTTCCAAACACATCTTTGTATTCCCCTTTCGCTGGTTCAATTACAAGAAAATGCACATCTTTTTCCAGCAGCCTGTCCAGCATCTGATATATCGTATTGGATTTACCGGAACCCGTAGAACCGGTAATAAATGTATGAGCTGCCAGACCTGCCATATTCAGTTCAACAGATGACACACTTTCAACCTGTCCCATATGATAAACTTTTCCGATTGAAACCACATTATCCTGCTTTCCTTTAGAAAGGCTTCTGTCAACAACATTTCTTCCAAAATCCGCATGTTCCAGAACAGGAAGACCATATACTGATCGCGTGGGAAGACCCATATGAAGAGGCAATTCCAGACCGCTCACCATAACCCCCGGCGTATAAAGGGCAAGATCATCCAAATCATTTACTTCTTCCGAAACAGGCATGGCAAAAACAGGGTGTGCAAAATGGCGAAGGTATGCTTTGATACAATCCACTTTCTCAGGCTCTTCATCTCTTCCCCAGAAATTGATTGCACCGCTTTCAACCGATGAATTATCTCCCATCATGAGGGCACGGTAGGTGTTGGCAGCTAAAAGGCAGCTCTCCTGTTTACTGGAAAGGAAATATGCTCCGCAGCTATATGATCCATAGTCCTCTCCTTCCCGGACACGTTTTAACTGCTCTTCAATCCGGTTCATCATTTCTACGATTGACTTATTCACATTCTCGATCTGCAAAGTCCTTCCTGACGCTGTTGTATCTGTCCTTCCTTCCGTTTTCGTCTCACTGGTTGTATCTGTATCCGTATGCACTGATGTATCCGCCGTTGTTCTTGCATAACCTGCATTCAGACCGCCGTTCAAACCCATGCTTTTTCCAATTGTATCCGTGATAGCTTCCGATATTGAACTGGAGGTGGAACTGCCCTGCATGACACCGGCAATAGCACTTGCAACTAAAAGTGTCCCACCAAGAACCGGGTTACTTATAGTAACTGCCTTTCCCAGAAGCCCTATCGCAGTACCAGCAACACCGGACACCCCCGAAATAACCTGCCCGGCTCTCGCTGCAGCTGTAGGACTGGAAATTCCTTTCCCTACCGTATGAGATACTGAACTGCTGTTTTCCCGTGATGAATTCAATCCTATATTAATTCCAACATTCTTCGTATGTGACTGTGTATGGCTGGTTCCCTCCGTAACCGCTTTGGAAATGCCTTTACTGAGACTATCCATTACAGATTTACTCTCATTTTCATTATACGACCAGATGCTTTTCTGGAATGAGGAAAGCACACTGTAAAGATTTTCATAACCGTTCCTGATCTCAGTCTGTTCAGAAGAAGAAACCGGCTCTGCTATAAAAATCGCGGTATATGTATTCCCGTGCATTGCATCAATAAAACGTTCCAGTCCCTGAATAAACGTTTTGTTTTCTGTTTTCGATTTATCTCTGGCAGAAGCTACACCGGAAACAGATGAAACATAAGGGGTCATTTTTCCAAAAATTCCATCAAGAAATTCTTCCAATTTCCCATTTGCTGAAATTTTTTGAAATTTAGTACCGGGAAAGTTGCTTTTCATTCCGTTTTTTAATGCTTTAAATGAAGATTTTAGTTTTCCTTTTGACTCCGATTCCTTATCATCATCCTCACTGTTTCTAACACCCAGATAAATATCAGCAGGGGAACCGGGTTTTTCCACATCAATCATAACAACAAGACTGCATCCCAGTGACATACTTGCATGATAAACCGTGGACAGTTTCTGAAACATATCTTCTCCACATTTGCACGATAATTCATCCAATTTAAAAAAACGCAGGCTTTTTTCAACGCTATCATCCAATAAAGTTGAATCCGGCTTTATCATCATATATCGTTCCAGTTCCGGAAGATATCGTTTGTAAACTGTATGCTGTGCCAGTGAAATTGCCTTATTCAGTTCATCATAATTTCGAATATCGATACTCTCGTCCATATTGCTCTCCTATAAATATCCTTCCAGTTTTTTCAGTTTCTTTTGGGCATCTTCATGTCCCAATCCTGCTGCTTTCCTGTAATACTTAAGCATATCTTTCCCGTCATCTGTTTCCAGAAATTTTTTATATTTTAATGACCTTGTTTTCGCCGCTCCAAGAACACCAACGGGTGCTGTAACAATATTTGTAACAGGAACCAAAACTGAAACAGCCATAATCGCACCGGTACGAACGATAGAATTCGGATCAATCTGCTTATAAAACTCTTCCGCTATTTTATAGCAGGCATATGGACTGGGTGTCTCATTATCTGCTGCCTTTTTATACCATGTACGAGCAATTTCCATATTTTGATTAACTCCAAAACCATTTTCATAACACTGTCCCAAAATATATTGTGCATCAGCATTGTTTTGATCTGCCGATTTTAAAAACCATGAAATTGCATTAGTGTAATATTTGTCAATATAATACATTCTTCCTGTATTATATTGCCCTTTCGCAGAATTCTTTTCAGCAGCTTTTTTATACCAATTTAATGCATTTTCTGAATCTGCCGTTCTTCCAATTCCTAATTCATAACACTGTCCAAGCATATTCATCGCATCAGTATCCCCTTGATATGCCGCTTTTAAATACCATATAATTGCTTCCTGTACATTTTTTTCCACTCCAAAACCATACTGATAACAATTTCCCAACTTGTACTGTGCTCTTGCATGTTCTTGCTCTGCTGCCTTTCTATACCATTTTACCGCTTCCTCATAATTTTTTTCTACTCCATCACCATAATAATAGCAAATACCTAAACAATACTGCGCATGTGACTCTCCTTTCTCTGTTGCTTTCTTATACCATTCAACTGCTTTTCCAAAATCTTTTTCCACTCCATTACCCAAAATATAGCAATTACCCAGCTGACACTGTGCTCCTGCATGTTCCTGCTCCGCTGCCTTTTTATACCATTCAACTGCTTTTCCAAAATCTTTTTCCACTCCAGTACCATCATAATAACAACCCCCTAGCTGATACTGTGATTCTACATGCTCCTGTTCTGCTGCCTTTTTATACCATTCAACTGCTTTTCCAAAATCTTTTTCCACTCCAGTACCATAATAATAGCAAATACCTAAACAATACTGCGCAGGTGACTCTCCTTTCTCTGTTGCTTTCCTATACCATTGAACTGCTTCCTCATAATTTTTTTCTACTCCATCACCACAATAATAGCAAATACCTAATTGACACTGTGCTCCTGCATGTTCCTGGTTTGCTGCTTTCTCATACCATTCCACAGCCTTTTTATAATCCTGTTCTATTCCCTCTCCAAGAGAATAACAACGCCCCAACCAATATTGTGCTTCTGTGTATCCCTGCTCTGCAGCTTTTTTATAGTAATCCACCGCATTCTGAAGAGCTTCCTCCGTCTGAATTTCAAAATCATAAGTTCCCTTATATACACCATAATAATAGTGTGCTGTTTTGCATTGAGCTTCCGCCACATATCCATAATCAGCAGCTTCTTTAAAACACTCAAATGCTTCTTTATAATTTCCAAGCTTTTCTGCTACCCAGGCCTCTTTTAATTTTTGCTGTATGATGGCCTGATCATCCATTATACAGGATGCACTGAATCCATATTTCACCATACATTCTGTAAATTCCTGCTTTTTGTCGTATGCTCCTTCAAAAGCAAAAATATATTCAAGCTCTTCGTCTTCGTCATTTTCATCATCAATTATTTTAATTATTTCATCATGCAGGCCTTCCCATCCACTCCTGTCATTCAATGCCTGAAACCAGTTTTTAATCGGCACTTCCCGAATTGCCTCAATATCAAGTTCTTCATCATTCACTTCTATTGATTTCAGTTCATTGTCGTCATATACAATAACCACTCTTACCTCTGCCATATTTATCCTTCTTTCATCGTATCATGTATCATTAATCACAGTGACACATTCCCCCTGACTTCTCAGCCACATATCAATCCCCGATCCGAATACTTCTGCACTTATCGTATATACACCATCTTTTTCGCTCAGTACTTTTGCGGTCGGCAGACGGTCGAGTACAGCATCAATATCCAGACCTGAATATCTGAATTTGATTTTCTGCAGCTTTCCTCCGTACATGAACTGAATTCGTTTCCGGAATTCTCCTTCTTCGAATCTGCTGCTGTAAGGAATATGAAATTTCTCATTCAGTACCTTCAGTTTTTTGATCCGGTCCATGCGATATATGGTTGGAAATGAGTCATTTACTACATCAAAATTGTTTCTGACTTTTTTATCATCTATAAACGCTGTCAGGTAAAAGTAATACTCCGAAAACATAATCGCTGTCGGCTTAACTTTTCTTTTAACAACCGTTTTATCTTTTAACCTGAGATAATATATTTCTATATACTGGCAGTTTCGTATTGCCTGACCGATTTTCCACATTGTATCCATAAAATGCGTTTTATGGCGGGGTTCTACGTAATGAAATGTCTCATTGCGAATCAGATCTGCTACCAGTTTCTGATTATTCTTCGGCACACAGCATGATATCAGTTTATCCAGCAGCTCCGTCATCTCACTTTTTAGCAGTGCACGGCTGTCCAGCAGGATTTTGCACAATGCCAGTATTTCACCATTTGTTAATCTGGATCTGTAGATCTGTTCCAGACGATATCCTTTTCCGATCCGGTCATATACAACCGAATTGATACATCCCGTCTTTTCCGAATCAAGTTCCAGAAAATTTCTTATATCATCAATATCTCTTTGGATGCTGCGTTCATTTACGCCATAATTCTTTGCTTCTTCTGATTTATTGATCAGATATCCGTTCAGCAGTTTCGTATAAATACCCAGTACCCGCTCAATCTTATCATTTTTCAGTTCTTCCATAGACACCTCCTGCGTACAGTTCCATTATAACTTTTCAGAATGACAAGATATGTCTATGTACTTTAATTATTCATTTTTTCTGTAATTCCTCCCTTTTTCCCTTTGATACATAAATGCTATTTCGCAAAGATATCTGTCTTTAAATCTGTTTTGAACACTCATCTGCACCCCACACGGTTTGTATATTCGATCTGTCCCGTTTTTTCTGATTCAATCGATTCCTGAAAACTTCCCCGGATTCAAATAAATACCCATATATCACTCTCTTTCCCTGAGTCCGCTTCTCATCTTAATTCCTTATTTTTTTTATATTATATAGCACTTCTCTATAAAATTCAAATAGACGTTTGCAGAGAAATCGCACCAGAGTTTAAAAAAATACAGGTCCCCATGGTTATGAGAACCTGTTTATTCTATTGAACGAGGATACTCGTTTTGTAAACGGAAGTTTCAACATAAGAAATAGCCGTCCTGTACACCGCAAATGACTGGACGACTATTTCAATAATGATTATTTAGTTATTCGCCAGATCGGGTGACTGGCACTCACCTTCAAACTGTCCTGTTAAATGTATTGTATTGATTTTCTCACCAGATGTCAACTGCAGTTTATTATAAAAGCTTATTATAAAAGTTTTTCGTAATCCTTTCTTGCGAACCGGTGATAGGTTATGCCGAATACATCCTGATCGATGCAGTATACATACGGATCAATTTCTTCCTGCTCAAAATACAGGACAGTACCCATATCTTCCATGTCGGTTTCCTCCACAACGGTTCCCCCGCGTTCTGCTGCATATTCATGGAAAAACGCTTTAATTTTTTCCAGATCCTGCTGTTTCAGAATTTTAAGAAATCCTTCCAGAAATTCCGGTGTTTTTACATTATCCGCCACATAACGGCAGCCCTCTGCCGGGACCTCGATTCCCATCCTGCTGTCCGTATAATTCAGAGTGATATTGCCCAGATAAGCAGCCTGCTCCGATAAATACTTCTTAACCGTATGGAGCAGTACCTTCTTTTCCTGCTCTGTTTCCGGCATTTTCTTCCATTCCATATAATCACAGATCGAATCCACCGGATAATACAGCTTTATATGCTGATCGATACTGCCCAGTTTCAGCTGCCATTCCTTCAAGGTATCCACGATATGTTTTTCCAGATTCAACCTGATCACCTCCCGTTAATTGAAAATAAAATTATTATTACTCACCATTCATAGAAGCAAGAATTATCTTCGACTGAGATAATATTTCTTCAATCACACACTGATGTTTCTTACTCTCCCTATCATAATTCACACCCACCAGCAGGATATTTCCTTTATACTCTTCCAGGGCTTTCACATATTTTTTATCTTTAATCTGCGCGATTGCCCCTTCCGCTGACTGATCCCATTTCAGTTCAATGATCATGGCCGGTTTGTCCATATGATTTTTTCGGGGCAGATACACCACATCTGCATAGCCTTTACCGGTGGGTAATTCTCGGATCTCCGTATAATACGCCCTTGCACTGTAATATGCCAGTGATATCACGCAGGCAAGGGAATTCTCATCATTGTACTTTAAAATAGAAGTCTCAAAATGCGCCTCCTCGATTCCCTTTGCAACTTCCTCTGCGTTTTGACTCCAGGTCGCTTTCAGCAGTTGGTCGGATTTTCTCACTGATTTAATCACATTTTCCCAGCCTGCCCCCTGAATCGCAGCCACAAACTCTGATGCAATCTCCGAATTTGGTATGAAAACCTCTTTCGCTGAAAAATCGTATCCCAGATACCCCAGATGAATCAATAATGTCAATACATCATCTGCCGTTGAGAACGTGGTCATATCATTGCTGAAAGAACCCGTTTCTATCTTTTTGTATTTTCCCGCCAGCAATTCAATCACAGTATCCTTCAGGCCTTTATAATTCATAACAATGTAATCGCGCAAAGCTTCAAATGTCTCTGTCTGATTCCAGTAATTATCAAAACATCTGCTGAGCATGGCGCTGACCACGGATCGGGGACTATACACATGTTCCACATTTTCAAAGCGATACCCATCATACCAACGTCTGGTTTCTTCAAAGTCCATTCCGTACCGATTACACAGTTCCTTCACTTCTGACTCTGTAAAACCTACAAACTCCGCAAGCTGCTTAGGATTTGTCATGGAAAACTCATCGAACATGTTCAATGCCGAGTGAGATCCGTATTTTTTAATCGGAAGAATTCCTGTCATATATGCCAAGGCTACATATCGCTTATCTTTCAGAAGTTTCCTCAAAAAATCCAGATAAATCTTCTGAGCGTCCTTATTTTCCCTGTTTTCCCTGAAAATGCAATCCCATTCATCGATAATAAATACAAACGGAATATTGACAGCTTTATATATATCCATTAATGACCGGATCAGATTATCCGGTTTATAATAATGAACATCCGGATATTCTTCCTGTAAATCCCAGAGAATCTCTTCTTCTATAGCTTTCTCCATATCTTCAACATCAGGATTCTCGCTCAAAAAATCCTGCATATTCAGAAATATCACATTATACTGATTCAGGTGCTTCAGGAAAGATGCATCGTTTGCTATTTTCAGATTCTCAAAATACTTTCTGGAATCTGCATTCCTTCCATAATAAGCTGCCAGCATATTAGCTGCCATGGATTTTCCGAATCTTCTGGGTCTGCTTACACAAATATATTTTTGCTCCGTTTTTAATACACGGTTTGTATACTTAATCAATTCCGTTTTATCTATATAGATTTGTGAAGCAAGAGCATCTTCAAATATCTCACTTCCTGGATTTAAATAAACACCCATATATCACATGTCCCTCCTGCTGCAGCCTTTCATCTTAATTCCTTATCTTTTTCTATTATTTAGCACTGCTCCATAAAAAAGGAAGTCATTACCTGCAAAGAAAACATATCACATTTCAACAGAATAGCAGGTCCCCATCCGATGTTAACTGCAGTTTCAAATATATGAAGCCTCCTCAATCACACACTGATGTCTCTTGCTCTCCTTATCATAATTCACACCCACCAGCAGTATATTTCCTTTATACTCTTCCAGGGCTTTCACATATTTTTTATCTCTAATCTGTGCGATTGCCCCTTCAGCTGACTGATCCCATTTCAGTTCAATGATCATGGCCGGTTTGTCCATATGATTTTTTCGGGGCAGGTACACCACATCTGCATAGCCTTTACCGGTGGGTAATTCCCGGATCTCCGTATAATACACCCTTGCACTGTAATATGCCAGTGATATTACACAGGCAAGGGAATTCTCATCATTGTACTTTAAAATAGAAGTTTCAAAATGCGCCTCTTCGATTCCCTTTGCAACTTCCTCTGCGTTTTTATTCCATGTGTTTTTCAGCAATTGATCAGACTGCTGTAATGCCTGAACAACGTTATCCCATCCTGTATCCTCCACTGCATTATAAAATTCCGAAGCAATCTCAGAATTCGGTATAAATACTTCCTGTGCTGTATAATCATAGCCCAAATATCCCAGATGAATTAATAAAGTCAATATATCATCAGCGGATTTAAAAGTAGTCATATCGTTTGTAAATTTACTGGTATTAATCTTCTTGCTTTTTCCCGCCAGCAATTCAATCACAGTATCCTTCAGGCCTTCATAATTCATAACAATGTAATCGCGCAATGCTTCAAATGTCTCTGTTTGATTCCAGTAATTGTCAAAACATCTGCTGAGCATGGCACTGACCACGGATCGGGGACTATACACATGCTCCACATTTTCAAAGCGATATCCGTCATACCAACGTCTGGTTTCCTCAAAGTCCATTCCGTACCGATTACACAGTTCCTTCACTTCTGACTCTGTAAAACCTACAAACTCCGCAAGCTGCTTGGGATTTGTCATAGAAAACTCATCGAACATATTCAATGCTGAGTGTGTTCCGTATTTTTTTATTGGAAGAATTCCTGTCATGTATGCCAGTGCCACATACGGTCTGTCTTTCAAAAGATTTCGCAGGAAATCCAGATACATTTTATGAGCTTCGAAACCATCTTTGTTTTCCCTGAAAATACAATCCCATTCATCAATTATAAAAATAAAATGGATTCTGCATTCTGCATAAATATCCTGTAGAACTCCTATTAAATCCGTCTCATCCAGATAATCCACATCGGGATAAGCTCTCAGAAGGTCTCTGAGTAAATATTTTTCCAGCAGCATCTTCATTTTAGCCACATCATGTGTCCGGCTGAAAAAGTCCTGCATATTCAGAAATATCACATTGTACTGATTCAGATGTTCCATAAAAGAAGCATCTTTTCCTATCTTTAAATTTTCAAACTGTTTTCTGGAATCTGCACTTCTTCCATAATATGCAGCCAGCATTTCGGCTGCCATGGATTTGCCAAATCTTCTGGGTCTGCTTACACATACAAATTTCTGCCTCGTTTTCAATACACGATTTGTATATGCAATCAATTCCGTTTTATCTACATAGATTTCTGATTCAATTGATTCCTGGAAACTTTCATTTCCCGGATTCAGATAAATGCCCATATATCACACGCCTCCCCTGCTCCAGCTTCTCATCATAATTCCTAATCTTTTTTCTATTATATAGCACTCCAGCAGAAAAAAAAAGTCATTACCTGTGGAGAAATTGTACCTGATTTATCAAGAAGTATGCACTCGCACACACTTTCGCACTTTCCTCTTTTTCTTTGTCTGAATGACGATCGCGAATCAAAAGAAACTTGAGCTTTAGAGCTTCAAAGACTCAGATTCTGTATCCGTGGTGGATATACTGACTGGCTTGAAATGCGAAAAAGGGACCGCACACTAAATTGAATTTGTGCGACAGCCCCTCATTCTGTTGTTTCAATCCGCTATGTATCTTTCAAGTAATTCTACAAGTGCATCTTCTTCCATTTCAGATACAACAATAAAATTTTGTTCCTTTGCCAGATTTTCCTGATATGTATCATACCATTTAATCCATTCATTCTGATATTCTTCACTTCCTTTTTCAGAAGTTTCTTTTTCAGAGAACTCCTTTTCTAAGAAAATACGATATTTTTCAATTGGCAAACTCTTCTTATAGACCTCATATTCATATTCCCAATAGGCTTCCTCTGACTCAAACCCGTTCATAAGTTGTTTTAATTCATCCGTCTGATCTGATTCAGAAAACATTTTTTTGAGTTCTTCAATTTTTGCGTTTATTTCTTCATCGGTTACAAAATATCCGTTTTTTAGTGCTTCAACATATAGAGAGTTATATTTTTCCATATATGAAATCGCTGTTTTTTCCGCTTCAGCTTTATCATATCCTGATGAAGTATAAAACATTTCCGCCTGTTTTACTTCATCAACAGTGATCAGAACGTCTTTTCCAACAGCAAAAATGTTATCCAGGTCAACCAGATCCTCTGAACCTGCAGCATATTCTTTTGCAACGGTAGAATAATTCCCTGTTCCATTTTTTATTTCTTTATTACTGTTAAAGGATTTTCCCCCGTCACCCAAAAAACTGTTTTTCCCACAAGCAGCAATGCCAAATATGATTCCTATCATGGCAAATATGGAAACAATAAATACTAACGGCTTTTTCATAACTGCTCCTTCCTGCAGATCACCCCTGCACTCATCTTTTTTTCCTGTTATTCATAATCATTACAACAACGAAAAGAGCAACCGGGATAATGGGAAGCAATAAATTAAAATTTGTGACAATGGTATCTGCTAATAAGTTATCCATCAACAGTTCCTCCCTCTTTAGCAATAATTCATTATCAGAAGTTGCTTTTATACTTACAGAATAACATGTTCCGTATAAAAATCAATATACATTTTCAATATTTAGTCTTGCATTTCGATATATATGTTTATATGTGACATTGTACTTATGTGTGTGACTGCTTTTCCTTTTCTAAACGGAAATGTCTGCTTACGCAGACACCACCAATTATAAAAGTCGATTGCTTCGCACTTCGTGCTCTCACAATCGCTGCCCATATTCGCAATCCGGCCTATCAGCCTACTTGCTCATACGGGCTAGCCCGTCCAATATCCATGTGTCTGTGTATGCAAGCATGCTCCGTCACATGGCTGCTGTCCGGGACTTTTATAGTAAATTTGGTGTATGGATAAATCACTGGGATAATATCGGCCACAAAATCATATGATATTTATAGAAAGGAAAAATGTAACATGTTGCAATAATCTTTTTTAAAGTAAGGCAGTATATTGATTTTTGGATGTCACCTGAATATAATAGAAAGGAAAAATGCAACATGTTACATAAATCTTTCGTAAGGTGGTTTGACAATGGAGCTTCGCAGAGATTTTTATTTGGATATTCAGATGTTGGATTGCTTTGAAGCTGCTCTGAATGGTTATCTGTGTAAAGATAATATGGATGTATTCGTGGCGTGAAGGAACCGGAGATAAAGCTACTGCATTACAGAATCTGTTTGACGAGATTTATATTCAAGATATTACTAAGCGAAATCGTATGAAGAATATTGGTAAAGGGAATGAAATCCGCAGGATTTCACCCCTCTTTAAATTCGTCTATATATTCCCCTTTTAACTAAAAGCTGCCCTATATCCGCCCATTCAATACGGGCATTGTAATTACTTTCATCATTTCTCCAGTCCGGGTCTTATAATCCGATTGCTTTCAGTGCCTGATCCAGATCTAGGATAATATCATCCGGATCTTCCAGTCCCACACTGAAACGGATAAATCCGTTCCGGAATCTCTCCGGATACAGATGAATACGTTCATCATAACTTGGCTGTGGGAAAATAAGGCTCTCATCATGTCCCAGTGAAACAGCAAAGGTCACCACCTTTAGCGCTGCGCAGAAACGTTCCACCGTTTTGTCATCCGCATTTAGTCCGAAGGAAATCACTCCCCCATAGCCGTTGTTCATCTGCTTTGCAGCTGTTCCATGACCGGGATGACTTGGAAGCCCGGGATAGGATACAAAGGTTACATTCTCCCTTCCTTCCAGCCATTCGGCTATCTTCTGTGCAGATTTGTTGATTCGTTCCATACGAAGAGGAAATGTAACGGATCCGCAGAAAATCTGCCATGCATTAAACGGACTGATCACGGAACCTACATTCACCTGCGCTTCATATCGAATACGATCCATTGTCTCCAGATCATTGGACAATATTGCTCCTCCCTGTGCATCACCATGACCATTGACATACTTTGTGATTGCTTCCACTACAAAATCAGCTCCCAGTTCCAGAGGTTTCTGGTTATGTGGAAGAATAATTGACCTGTGACAGGTCATCCGGTAATTTAAAACTGTTTGCCATATGAAGCGGACGCCGGACAGCACCTGTTTCCATGTCATACTCTGTTCCCGCATGAATTGCCTGCGTTGTGATGTCATAACCTTT
>JALETI010000004.1 GCA_022781515.1 Lachnospiraceae bacterium | reverse complement strand
ACCCAGCAGGAGTTTCATAATTCCCGGTACGACAGCTACCAGAACTCCAAAATACAGCACAAAGTAAAGTATCATTACCACTGTAACAACAATTGGTGCAATCTTTTTTTTGCCATGATCGTTCATATCATTTCCTCACAGTTTCAATCCACGCTCGGTAAAATATCGGAGTGCGGCGTGCGACATAAGTTCACTTGAAAATAATTATAGCTGACAATCATTTCGTAATCAAGTGATAACTACATGCTCTGCTTCCATATCTTTAAAGCGATCAGGGAAATGCCGATTGCCAGAATCCATACAAGGATTTCCACAATAATCAGTGACACCCCCAGCCCCGCTGCCAATACTGCTGCTGCATCCAGTACGGCATGCAGTGCAATTGCCAGAACCAGAAGGGACACACACTTCTTTTTACCCATAGCAGCAAACCATACAATCACGGACAATCCAATCTGCGCAGTGATGGCTGCAAATCGTTCCACAGGACTCAGAAGAAAATGCCAGGAAGGTGTCTGAATCAGGGTGTCAAATGCTGCCTGCAGGGTGCCTCTGGATGCTTCATCCAAAGGAGCAAGCAGAATCTGTACCTGTCCGGCATTAATCATCACTGCATAAATCAGATTGTTCACCATTCCAATGGAAAGGATCACAAACATCTCAAAACCGCCGTGACCGGCACCATACATCAGTGCATTATGTGCATTTCCATGCTGCTTTTTCAGTACAGAACGCATGGCAAGAAAACGTCCGGTTTCTTCAAACAGTCCTGCCATCAGCCCACCGTAGCCGGCATACAGCCATATATTGCCCCGAATAACCGCACCTGCAGAAGAACCAAGCACTGCTGCATGGACAAACTGTTCCAATACCAGAGCAAATAAAAACATAACAGCGCAGCCTGCCAGAAAACATTTCACAGAAGCATGATATCTCTTTTTGAAATACACCAGCAAACCAACGGGAACGGCAATTCCCAGCACCATATTGATCGCAATACAGAAAATGGATATTGTCGAAACCATACTCTTTCTCCCTCCCCGTTTCCTTATTTTTCAATAATCCGGACAGCCGTACCATAGGCAATGACTTCTGCTGCCCCCTGCATGATTGCAGAAGACCCATACATAACACCTACCACTGCATCGGCTCCCAGGGCTTCCGCCTCATCCACCATACGTTTTGTGGCAATCCGGCGCGCCTCGATCAGCATCTCCGTATATCCGGTCAGTTCTCCGCCAACCAGAGTTTTCATACCGGCCATAAAATCCTTTCCCACATTTTTCGTCTGAACGGTAGTACCTCTGACCAGACCCAGAGCTTCAATTTCCTTTCCGGGTACGTAATCAATAGTTAACAGCTTCATCCTCTTCTCCTCCATCTATTTCTTTCATACGTTCTCTCAAAGCCAGGACAATTCCGATAATCACCAGTGTAGCAGGAACTGTCAGAAGCAAAATCACCGGCAGCGGAGCGGGATCATAACTGTTAACAGTTAAAACAAACAGATCCCACAGCAGAATCAACGCAATCATTACACCTGCCGCAATTTGTGCCCCACGCTTTTTTTTACTCACATCCACTTTGGAAACATTCACAAATCGTATGCCTCCCTTCTCCATTTCATTTAATTGTTCCAGATACACTTCTGCCGACAGATCTGCCAGACAGATCTCCCGTTCTGCCAGTTTCTGACACATCTCAATCATCAGTTCCATATTATGTCTCTCATGATTCAGACAGATCTGATGACGTTCCATACAGTCGCGCAATGTAAGGCGTCCCTCCAGCAGTCTTCTGATTTCCTCAATCGGGATTGCAAGCCGGCGAAGGAGTTTGATTTTCAGAAGCAGACTGACATCACCTTCCGAATAATCCCGGTATCCATTCGTTTTGTTCCGTTCGGGATGTATCAATCCCTGGTCTTCATAAAACCGGATGTTCTTTTTCGTAATCCCAACCAGTTGTTCCACTTCGTTGATTTTCACTCTCTCACCTCCCGGAATCCCATGAATGCTGTATCTTTATGCCCAGACTACACCTTCCACAGGGTGGAAGGTCAAGTATTTTTTCGTTCAGGTCACATTTTTTTATGTTTTATTATAGCTAACGACCGTTCTCACTGTCAAGAATAGATTACTACGCCCTACAAATGTGTAATCTATGTTAAAGTTTACATACCAAAAAATCTAACGGGCCTGGATTTCATTTGAGATTCCAGACCCGTTTTATATCGTATCAATCATTCAGGAATGTTTCTTCCGATACACCTACACCCATTTCCTCAGCCGCCTCTTTGACAGAAAGCAGACCTTCCTGCTTTTTTAACTTTTATCAAACCGCAAAGCAGAATAAAACAAACCATCCCGATTACAATAGAAGTAAATCCTTTTCACTCCATTAATCTTAACTCTCGCCTCCGCATTGCCTTCCGGATAAAGCTTTACCATCTGTATTCTGTCATGGGAAATTGCTGCAATAAAAGAAATATAATGTTTCTTAGTCATTTCATGCTTTATACGCACATAATATTCATCTTCCACTCTTTCAATAGAAATCATATGATCTTCATTGGTTTCTTCCGCTTCGGCCGGTGTGAGCAGAATCCCATGACAATGAATCACAGCTTCTCCCATGCTGTGGATTACATTTCCGCAGACCGGACATATGTAAAACTTTGATCTCAGCATGTTGGCTGATACATTGGCGTTATAAACCGTATTTCCGGAAATCAGCTCTGTAACTGAGATGCTGAATGCGTCTGCAATGGATTCAAGCAATGTGATATCCGGATAACCTTTTCCCGTTTCCCAACGGGAAATTGCCTTATCACTGACACGAAGTTTCTCTGCCAGCTGCAGCTGGGTCATTTTATTTTTCTCCCGCAGTTCTTTAATGACTGCTCCTGTAACATATTGGTTCATTGTATCCACCTCCATGCCTACATTCTAAAGGAGATTTCACATTACTTCCACCTACGCAGCGTAGAGTTCATACCGTTTCTTTTTCCTATTCGTAAAATGGACATCTTTCCTTTATGCACTGTGCGTTTAAATCAGAAAATTCGCATTTCTCATTTTCCATTTCAAGAGTCACTTCATAATGTTCATTTACATATGCAATTGCATTTTTAAAAGAAAGAAGCGCATCTCTCTTACAGCATCTTGGTCCATTGATTTTACCTAATTCACTGGCTGCACCGGATGTAAATTTCATATGTTCGCCCCATGAACCATCCGTTGTCAGCGGTCCGGTTCCATCTATAATTGCCAGAGCTGCACCCAGCGAAGCAATCGCACCGCATACACCCCAGAGACCACACATAGCTCCCGGCATACGAAGTCCTTCTGCCATAATAGTCTCAAGCGCTTTGTCAAGATCGATATCTCCGCCTGCATTTTTATATGCCACCAGCAGACTTGCCCCATCTAAAACATGATGTTCCGGCCCATGGATACTGACGTACTCTTTTTTTGCCATTCTTTTGAAAATCCGGACAGGACTGGTACCCGTTTCTTTTTTGATGTCCCTGATAATGAATTCTGCCTTCTCTTTTACTGTCATTGAAATCCCCTTTTCGTTTACCTGCATCTCTCTTCCGTATACTTTTTTAACTGTTCTTTCAGATATTCATATCTGAGACGCTTCTCTTCCTTTGCAAAATGAACCTCCCGAAACTGTTCCGGATTTTCTTCATAATCCAGTACTTCCTCTCCGAACTGTTCACTGGTCAGATCAAATTTACAGTCGCCGATGACATTATAGCAATGATAGTTTCCGCCCGGCCGAAGAATTCCATATACTTTGCCGCCAAAAATATCCTGTGCAAGAAATGCTGTAATGGAACACTGTCCCAGTGTCATATTTTCTTTTGTCCATCCTGCTCTCATCCTTGGTGCACAGGTATTTGCACACCAGATATCCGACAGTGCATTGTAAAGATCAATCGGCGTCTGAATGCCTCTGTATTCCTCTGTGATGGCAGGAGCATTTGCATGTTCCCATCCCCAGAATTTGTATTCCATCTGAAATATCCTCCCTGTTACTTATTCTCCAGTTATTCCGGTTGACGCTTCTATTCCAAATCAGAATATATGGACACAAAATTTACTTTATTGTACCATGTATCCTGTATATTGCCTATATACTGTTTGTTTCGACTATTCTTTAATGAATGCCGCATCCGACTGAGGGATACCTGTTTCGTCGGATACATATCGTTCAACCTTCATATGCAGGTCATATTTTTCACGGAGTTCAATAATTGTCTGCATCATTGGTGAATGATGATGTTCATCTATGGCGGACTGATTTTCCCAGCTGTCAATTAAAAGCACGGTTTCCGGATCATTCATCGGCATAAAATATTCATAACGCAAATTTCCTTTTTCACTGCGAATTTTTTCCACTACTCCGCTTTCCATCATCTCCTGTGCAAATTTTCCTGCATTTCCATTGGTTCCGCTGTAATAAATATTAACTGTAATGGCCACGTTTTGTTCCTCCTTCATTTAACTGCAGGGAATCTCCATGGGAGACTGCCTGTTTATTACCGATATGTGCTCCAACCTTTCCATTGCTGCCCATAGTCCCATTTTAAAACAATCCGCGTCATGGTCACCGTCAGGAATGGAATAAAAGTCATAACCAATTCCCTGCTCCTTCAGTTTTTCTGCAAAGAACAGGTTTCTGTCATATAACCAGTCCTTTGTTCCACATGCAATGAAAAATACCGGATTTATCTGATTCTTTTTAAACATGGAAATGGATGCAAACACATTTTTTTCCATGGAGTCTTCCACCTCAGACAGAGGGAGAAAATAGTAAAGATAGGAACCTATTGCAGACTCCATAGTGGGCTTTCTGTCTCCCCACACTTCTGGATTTCCAATTATAATATCATTCGTAATATATGCACCTGAAACAGAAATTATCTTTTCGAAAATCGAAGTATGTGAACTGATCAGTGAAGCACCGTATCCACCCATTGAGATTCCGCCTAAAATCAACTCAGGATCTTCTTTGAATCCGTATTGTCCGTGAATCCAGTCCACCAGTTCTCCGGCAATAAAACGATCACAATTATATTCTTCAGACGAAATATAATAACAGCTTTTCATATAAGGAATAATCACCATCATATGATACTTCTCACACAATTCTTCCAGGGAAAGCTCTTTTGGAAGATTCTCTATAAGAAAAAACGCTCCCTCCGGATAAATATTTCCATGGAGTAAGATCAACACTTTATGTATCTCGATCTTTTGCGGAATAATTACTTTACACGTCACATCCGAATGCAGTGTCTTTGATTTAACTGTACAGGTTTCTATCATTTCCTGTCTCCTTCCGGTATCTCTCACTTATCCCGTTCTCGATACGTTGACTTTTCTCTTTTGTTTTCCGGAAAACCTGAATATGTTTCTGGCTTCTGCATACTGACAACCGTTTTTTATATTATAGATAAGAAATATTTTTGTTGTCAATGTCAGATTATAAATACAAGCTGAAAATGGATAAATACATCCAATCACTGGAACGGGCTATTCCACACCCACAATCATTCTCATAATACCGGAAACAGCCGCATAAAGAACACCGGCCACCGGCCATACGATCCAGGTCAGATCCCACTGCATGGTCCAGAAGCTCCATCCAAGATAAATTGCGGTTGCCAGACACCAGTATGCACTGGAAAGAGCACCCAGTTTTTTCCTTGCTTTCTTTTCTTCCTGACTGAACTCACCTTCCTGCAGCAGTGTATCATAACTGCCTTTTATGATGCTCACACGAACGATCAGATTCACACCGCAGGCAATCATCACCAGCAGCACACACACAAAGATGCCGCAGATATAATCCGGAGCTTCCATGGCAGCTACAATAAACAGCGGCACCACTGATATAATACAAAGAACAACACCGATTGCCAGCCCTCTGGTATATACCGGTTCAAAGGAACGGCTTCTTTCTTTTACCATGCCGGTAACACCATACTCTGTCTCAAAACATTCTTTTTCCAGATGTTCCATATGACTTTCTTTTATTCCATTGGTGATGAACAAAAATACCGCTGCAGCAATCACTGTAAACAGAAATACAACACCCACTCCGGCTGCAAAATTCTCTGAAATATGAAACATCGGCTCTTCTGCCATGCTTGCCAGAAGAATCAGAAGAACTGGACTGATGATGCACATAAAAACAGCATTGGCTATCACCGGTGCGCTTTTCTTTTTCATATCCAGAAACACATTGGCATCTTCCATGGATATTCTTCGAATCGGTTCGGAACTATGATTTCCCGTATCGGTATAAACGGATACCTCCTCCTGTACAATATCCTCCCGCAGCAGATAATCTGTACTGACTCCAAACAATTCTGCCATCTGAATTATTCTCTGCAGATCCGGCATGGAACCGGCACTCTCCCATTTGGACACAGCCTGTCTGGACACTCCCAACTTCTCCGCCAGCTCTTCCTGTGACCAGCCATTCTTTTTTCTTTCTTCTGTAATTTTGTCTGCCAAGATCATTCTCAATACCCTCCCGTATCTGTTTTTGTCTTTTCATGGGCATATTATAGGGTTTTTCCCGGTTGCAGACCACCATTTCGGGCTGTCAATCTGTCAAACAGCCGTTGCATCCGTCAAAAAATCAGTTTCATTCGCTTTTTTCTGTTTCAAAGCTGCTGTTTATTCCCATATACATCGGCAAAATGTGTAAAATGTTTTCTGATTTTCTCCATGATTTCAGCTTCCCGTTCCGGCTGTCTGTCGTACATATGGATCAGCAAAGAAACCGGTGCAACAAATTCCAGTGAAAGAGATTCCGGATCATCCTGCTTTAAAACCCCTTTTTGCATCAGATCCTTAAAAATTCCCGTATACATTTCCTGCATATTTTCCAGATGATACCGGGATGTCAGTCTTGATATCCTGTCATTGCGAAACTGTTCCATGGCCATGATTTTTCTGGTTTTCTGAATGATTTCGTCATGCATGGTAAATTCAATGGAGACCATGGAACTATGGATCAGTTCCTCCATGGTTTCCGGAGTTTTGTCATTTGTTTTTCCACCCTGGTTTCCTGACCTGATTCGTTCTTTATAATAATCTTCCACCATGTCAATCAGTGAATTGAAAATATCTTCTTTTCCTTTATAGTGTCTGTAAAGGGACGGTCCTTTCATTCCCGCATGTTCTGCAATCAGATCTACCCCTACACCATCATATCCTTTTTCCGAAAACAGGTTCAGTGCTGCATATAATATCCTTTCCTTTGTCGGCATTTTATCCATCTTCTGCGTCACCTCCAAAAACTTCTGTCTGATTTTTATTATAGCTAACGACCGTTTTCAGTGTCAAGAAAAAAAGCAGCGGCAGTTCCTTTCCGAACCACTGCTGCTTTCGCAAATACATGGATCACTTATTTTACAAAATATACATAGTTATCTTTTCTGGCAGCAGGTTCTTTTGCAGGTTCTGCTGCATATCCGATTGCACAGTGACCAATCCCTTCATAATTGCCTTCGATGCCAAGATCAGAAAGAATCTGTTTTCCGAATTCACTTTCAAATTCTTCTTTTGCTCTGTGAATCCAGATGCTTCCCAGACCGAGACTTGCCGCTGCATTCATAAGGTTTCCCATAACCAGAGAGCCATCATACAGATAAGTCGGAACATCTTTATTGGCAAGCACAACCAGAACCACCGGCGCCCCGTAAAAAGGATCCATTTTCTTTCCCATGATACCTGCATTTTCTGCGGAAAGACGATCTCTGATTTCCTTATTGGTTACTGCAAGAATAATGGGGCTCTGTTTTCCCATACCGGTTGCAGCATAGGTTCCGGCCTTTACAATGGCCTGAATATCTTCCTCAGATACCATTTTGTCTGCGATAAAGTTTCTGCAGCTTCTTCTGGTTTCCATAACATGCAATGTTTCGTTCATTTTTCCACTCCTTGTTTTTGTGTTTTTTGTCATTTCGTTCCTGTATTAACAATACGAACGATGTCTGTTCATCGCTTTTTATTATACCAGATTTCCGCCCCCATGCCCATATTTCTTTCTCACAGTCCTATTTCAAAATAGAAAACCAGAACCTCATAGATCCAGTCGATTACGCAAAATACCAGAAAGCTTAACAGCATCAACGTCCAGTCTGTTTTAATTTTTCCGCATTGATACAATCCCCTGTTTTTCCTGTAACTACTCATTTCTTACCAACTCCATTCTACCTCAAAAAACCGGAATCACACGGATTCCGGTTCGTTTTACACGGATATCACATCCGATTTATCATAAGGCTTTTCTCAGATATTCTGCTGTGATGGTCTGTGCCTGTTCTGCCATTTCCCGAGGTGTACCGGCAAAGACGATCCGACCGCCTGCGGTGCCTCCGTCGGGTCCCACGTCAATCAGCCAGTCTGCCTGCTTCATCACATCCAGATTGTGTTCGATCACAATGACGGTATTGCCTTTTTCCACCAGACTGTCCAGCAGTTCCATGATTTTCTTCACATCAGAGGCATGAAGGCCGGTGGTTGGTTCGTCCAGCACATAAATATTTCCCTTGTTGTTCATTTCCTTTGCCAGTTTTACCCGCTGCCGCTCGCCGCCGGACAGCGTGCTTAAAGGCTGACCCAGAGACAGATACGGAAGCCCTACTTCCAGCATGGCGCCCAGTGCCTTTTTCAGTTTCCGGTTTTCTGCGAAAAATTCATAGGCTTCTCCGGCTGACATATTCAGAATGTCCACAATATTTTTGCCCTTATAAAGATAGGACAGGGCTTCCTCGCTGTATCGTTTCCCCTCACAGGCTTCACAGACGGTGGTGACAGGATCCATGAATACCAGCTCTGTAACAATCTGTCCACGACCACCACATACCGGGCAGGCCCCTTTACTGTTAAAGGAAAACAGGGATGCGGCAACACCGTTTTCCGCTGCCATTACCTTTCGGATTTCGTCAAAAAATCCCAGATACGTAGCCGGTGTGGATCGGCCGGTGGCTGTCACCGGAGACTGATCCACCATCACCACCCGGTCAGCATATTGTTTTGCAAACACATCCCGGATCAGAGAACTTTTTCCCGAACCTGCCACACCGGTAACCACGGTCAGAACATTCATCGGGATATCCACGGACACATTTTTCAGGTTGTGCATACATGCATTCCGCACCGGGAGATACTCCTTCGGCGTTCTCGGTTTCTTCTTCAGCGGAATGATCTGCTTCATGGCCTCACCGGTTCTGGTGCCGGAGAGAAGCAGGGCTTCATAGCTGCCCTGAAACAGAATTTCGCCGCCGTGTTTTCCTGCCATCGGTCCCACATCAATGACTTCATCTGCGATGGAAATCACATCTTTATCATGTTCCACCACCAGTACGGTGTTTCCTTTATCCCGCAGGTTCTGCAGCAGCCTTGTCATACGGAACACATCCCGGGGATGCATTCCGGTGCTGGGTTCATCAAAAATATAGGTCATGCCGGTGAGAGAACTGCCCATATAGCGTACCAGTTTCAGTCTCTGGGCTTCTCCGCCGGAGAGGGTACTGGACTCCCTGTCCATGGACAGATAGGGCAGACCGATATCAATCATCCGGTTCAGCGAAGCAGTCAATGATTCCACAATGGTTTTCACTCTGGGATCGGTAATCGTCTGCAGAACCTGAACCAGTTTTGTAAACTCCATGGCACACATCTCATCAATGCTGTATCCTGCCACCTTGCAGGCAAGGGTTTTCGCATTGAGCCGCCGTCCACCACACACCGGACAGGGTTTTTCCTCCACCAGATACATCAGCCGCTTCACCGAAGCCTCCTTCAGATTGGAGGTATCCCGGTTAATCAGCATCCGGTGAAGATAGTGGGACACGCCGTCAACCTTTTTGCTCAGCCGCTTTCCATCCGGCGTATCTGCACCGTAAAGCAGTCGGTTTCTTTCCTGTTCCGTAAAATCCTTCCACTTCTTATCCAACGGAAACAGACCTGACTCGGCGTACTGCTTCCAGTACCAGTTTCCCACATGAAAAGCCGGAAGATCTGCCATCCCCTCATTCCATGTTTTTTCCGGATCAATACGGCCCTCAATATCAATGGTCATAACCTTACCGATGCCGGAGCACTCCGGACACATGCCGTTGGGATCATTAAAGGAAAAATAAGAGGCTGTACCTGCATACGGTTCTCCGATGCGGGAATAAAGCAGCCGCAGAGCAGCGTACATATCGCTGATAGTTCCCACGGTGGAACGGGCATTTCCCCCAAGTCGGGACTGATCCACGATGACCGATGCGGAAAGGTTGTCAATTCGCTCTACCTTCGGTTTCTCATACTTGGGCAGCCGTCCCCGTATAAAAGCGGTATACGTCTCGTTCATCTGTCTCTGACTCTCAGCCGCAATCGTATCAAAGACGATACTGGATTTCCCGGAACCGGACACGCCGGTGAACACCACGATTTTTCCCTTTGGAATATCCAGCGATACATTTTTCAGGTTGTTCTGACGAAGCCCGCGAATAACAATTCTATCTTCCGAAATCATAGTACTCCCCCTCACTTTCTGGCAATAATGATGCAACAGCAGAAACAAAGTTCCTGACTCTCTCTGTCAATCAAAAACTCTTTATTGTAAATACCAACAGTAATCTGTATTTTACAGGAAAAATATTTTTGTATATAGGTCTGTTTTGCACCTGTATGTGTCTGCTTTATAGGATCGTCAGAAAAGAAAGACCGAAACCACACGGATCTCGGTCTGTTTTTCACGCTTTTCAGAGTATTTTTCAATTTTAAAACCCCATTCCGGGATTTTTCTTATCTCAGAATGGGGTTTTAAATTACAGTCGGGGAGACTGAAATATTTATTACTTTACCACAAAAAAGTACAGATTCGTGCCCACCTGCACAATCTGCACTTTTTTTGTAATATTCTGTATCCTATTTCCAGTCTTCTCCCCACGCCCTGTTCCTGTCACAGTCTTACCTGTTTCTCAGCACCAGCGTAACACCAATACCCGTCTCCTCTTTCCGGATTTTTTCATTCATCTGAAACCATCCTTCCTGCCTCGTTTTCCTGAATTGTAAGACTCACACGACATCGAAACAGATTGGTTTCTTCATCTGTATCGGTTTCCCGTTTTCCATGGTATTTTTCAATCAGTGAATCAATGATTTTTATTCCAATTCCATGTTCTTCTTTATTAGCTTTTTTCGTATAAAAAGTCACCTTTACACCGGGCTGTATCCGGTTCCGCACCTCGATCCATATGGTCTGTTCTTTTCTTCCCATGGAAAACCAGATTCCATGGGGAAATTCTGCCGGAATCCGTTCATTTTCTTCTATGGCATTATTCAGCAGATTGTGCAAAATTCCAACCATATCAAACTCTGCAATATCGTCATAGGAGGTATCCTCCACCTGGATATCCAGAGGAATCTGCTTTGCTTCACACTGCTGCTTTTTCAATACCAGAACAGAATCCAGTATTTCATTTCTGCAGTATCTGGTCTTTTTCAATTTCTGATAACGTGCTTCCAGATTCCCCATATATTCTTTGATCTCAGAAGAGTCTCCACGCTGTTTC
>JALETI010000199.1 GCA_022781515.1 Lachnospiraceae bacterium | reverse complement strand
GTACTGGGTACAGGTGATCCCCGGTATGAGGGTATGTTCCAGTATTTTGCCAATAAGTATCCGGATCGGGTTTCCGCTAATATCTTCTATTCTGAAGAACTGTCCCATAAGATCTATGCAGGCTGCGATGCATTCCTGATGCCTTCTCTGTTTGAGCCCTGCGGTCTCAGTCAGCTGATGAGCCTTCGTTACGGTACTGTTCCGATTGTTCGTGAAACAGGCGGCCTGAAAGATACCGTTGAAGCTTACAACGAATATGAAAAGACAGGTACCGGTTTCTCATTTGCCAACTACAATGCACATGAGATGCTGAATATTGTAAACTATGCAAAGAGCATTTTCTTTGGCGCAAAGAAAGACTGGAATAAGATCGTTGAACGTGCCATGAAGATGGACTTCTCCTGGTCGAACTCTGCAAGACAGTATGAAGCATTGTATGATTCACTGACAGGTGAACCGGAAGTGATCGAAGCGGAGGCAGTTGTGGAAGAAATCACAGAACCTGTTGAAGCAACAGTGGAAGCAGCTGAAGAACCGGAAGCAGCGGTGGAAGAGACCGCAGAACCTGCAGAAGAAACAGCCGAAGCGGTTGAAGAACCGGAAGCAGCAGTGGAAGAAACTGTTGAAGAAGCGGCAGAAGATAAATAAAAACAGTATTTTCTATTGTAGTATATGTTGTGAATACAGATAAAGCCATGTCCCTGACTGGAAAACAGCCGGTGTCATGGCTTTTTTTATCTGGCTCTTATTCCGGCAGTGAAAAACGATAGCCTTCACTTCTTGCATAATCGATAAAATTTCCCAGTATTTCCGCGTTGGTTGAGGAGACTGCGTGAAGCAGATAGATGGCACCGGGATGAAGTCGTGCACATAATTTTTCATAGGCAGCAGAGGGATCTGTCTGCCTGGAAGGATCCCAGTCTGCATATGCAAAGCTCCAGAACAGCGTATGATATCCCATATTATGAATCAGAGTGAGAGAGCGGTCGCTGAAGATTCCGGCAGGGTATCGGAACAGGGTCATTTCATAATGATATTGATCCATCATATACTGATGCAGTTTCATCAGATCTTCTGTCTGCTCTTCGGTGGATAAAGAGGGCATTCCACCGGCTGGATGCGCCCAGGAATGATTGCCCACCGCATGTCCTTCTGCGATCATTCTCTGTATCAGAGCATCATTTTCTCTGGCATATTGTCCGGTGATAAAAAAAACAGCGGGACAGTTTTTTTCTTTCAGAGTATTCAGAATGTTTTCTGTATATCCGTTTTCGTAGCCCTCATCAAAGGTCAGCCAGATGGTTTTCTCCTCCGGACCGATAAAATGAACGTTTCGATCTGTATATTTTTCCTGAAATTCGATGCAGGACAGTGGTTGATTCTGATCATTAAACTGAACACCCTGTCCCCAGTTCTGAATGGCATTGGATTGGGAATCGATATCGATGGAAGTATCCCTCTGACCGGTATTTAGAGACGCGGAATTTGCCAGAATCATGGATGCAGGGCTTCGTTCCTCCTGGCTGCCGCATCCGGCAAGAAAGAGAGCAGCCGTAAGAAAAATGATGGGAAAACGGGAATACTTTTTTACATGTTGAATCATATCAATGGTTGTCCTTTCCTGTTTGATTGTTTGAAAGAAAATTCTCCATTAGTTTTTGCGGATATAGACGGTGTTATGCAAATTTTTTATTTCACACGTTTCTTTTTCGATCTGAATATGGTAAATTATAAATGATTCACAAACAAGAGAATCATTTGGAGGAGACAGATGAAGAAAGGGAAAAAGTATATTTGGCTGCTGCTAATCCTGTTATTGGTTATGTGTCTTTCCGGATGCGGCAAAAGACAGCTGATGGTCCGGACGGAACTGACGCTTCTGGAGGGTGGAAGCGGCAGCAGACAGATGGTAATTGAAATCAGAAAAAGTGATTTTGAAAATGTTTTTTCCGGAGTAAATACAGAAGAATTCAATAGTTGTATCAGTGATGGCTGTCCTTCTCAGCTTACCATGGTAAGGGAAGAGGAGGAAGGAGTATTTCGCTATTTGATCACCATGCAGTTTTCTTCGATAGAAGAGTATCAGAAGATGGCTTCCGAAGTGATTGGAAAGAAAGTGGAGATTTCTTTTTTTCAGCCGGAATCGGTATTTGCAGATGGAATACGCTATGAGGAAAATTTTACATCTGTTGATATGCTGGGCTGGCTGAAAGAGCTTTTGGTCACCAATGGATATCTGGACGAGGAGACGGCATCCGATCTGTTTGCAGATGGGGAGACTGCTCTGACTTATGGAGACAGAAATTATAAATCAGATGGCGAGCCAATTGTTATCGATGACATGACGGTGACACCGGTTGAACGGATTGATATTCTGACCAATTATATGCAGAATAAAAGCTGCAGCAGGCAGATTATTTTCACATTTTCCAGAGAATCCATGAACCAGAACGGTGATGCAATACAATCGTATCTGCTGAAAAAAACACCGGAGAGTGCGGTCGGAGAATGGAGTGAATCCGGGGACAGGAAGATGTATTCGATAACAGCCCCTGTCATGTCTGCTGCAGCATTAAATGAATTTATGACAACCCTGTTTTATGATACAGAAACATTTGTAAGTGAAAAACCTTTGCAGAAAACCGGCATTTTCACGGCATCCTGTGAGTGGAGTGAAGTGATTGATGCCAGTGCATTTACATATGACAATTCGGAAACCGTTGCTCTGGGATATTATGTTCAGTGGGAAGACGGAATGGAACTGGCGGTCAGAAGACAGAATGCGCAGGATAATCTGAAACTGGAAGAGTCGGATCGTTACGGAGGCTATAAGACTGTTTTAGAAAAAGAAATCGGGAAAGAAAGTCTTGTCACTTCCATTTCTGCCAATTATATAGTGGACCGGATTGAAGTAAATACGGTTTTCGATTCAGCTGATATTATTACAAGAGAGATTGCACTGTGTTTTCAGATGAATCCGGATCAGGAGGATCTGGAACGGATCCGGAGAAATATTCTTCAGAGAGCATCCGGTTACGCGGATGTTAATATCGGAGAAAAGAGGGAAGATCAGAAGACATCCATACAGATTGTACAGAAAGGAAATATGGACGACATCAATGAAGGTTATCTTCAGATTTTCGGTGTACAGGGACAGATGAGTCATGAAACAGATGGAGATCTGATGGCAATCCGTCATGATGGCCATCTGGTCGATCTGATGGATTTTACAAAATTTATTGAAAACGATGCACAGAAAACACTTCTGGTTTATCATCTGGAGCTGCCTTATCGGGAACGGATCATAGAAGACAGTGTTTTATCCACTGTTGATTCCCGGGAAGGGACACAGAAAAGCAGCGGAAATATATATGATGCGGAGATTCCGGGCGCATATCTTTCACTGACATTGGGCAGTAAGGTCTGGAATTCGGATGGACTGAAGCTTCTTCTGATAATCATTGCCATTGTTGCCTTTGTCATTCTTGTAATTGTACTGGCAGATGTGATTCGAAGGATGATTGAGAGGATGAAAAATGGTGTGGAAGGGTTCAATTCCAGTTTCGGAGGAAATGATCAGCAAATGGAGAAGTTTCCCGATGAGACAAAAGAACGAAAGGGCGGCATTCTGAAAAAGCTGCTGGGGCTTCTGATTATTCTGCGGACACCAAAGGCTGTTCTCTATGAAGAAGAGCAGTATATTGATGATAATCTGGATGAAGATTCGTATTTCGGTGATATTGAGGAGAAGAATTACGAGGAAAAATCGGCCGAGTCTCCCGATCATACGGAATACGATACATATGATTTCGAACAGGGTGAAATACCGGAGAATATGGACGATTTCGGATTGGATGAAATACCGGAGAGTATGGACGATTTCGGACAGGATGAAATGTCGGAGAGTATGGACAATTTCGGACAGGATGAAATGTCGGAGAATATGGACGATTTCGGACTGAATGAAATGCCGGAGAATATGGACGATCTCAGACAGGATGAAATGTCAGAGGCTATGAATGATTTTGAGCTGGATGAGATGCCGGAGTCAGAAGAAAACTTTGGGATGGACGCTGAGTTGAAACCTCATAAAGATTTTGATCCGGAACAGCTGAGAAAAGACTATGAAGTGTATAAAATAGACGAGTTTGATGACGATTTCTGACAAGATGAGACGGTGGGGGTTTGACACCGGATGGAAAAAATGATATGATATTGTCCGTACCTGCGTATCTGCCCGGCAGATATGCAGGATGCGCGGATATGGCGGAATTGGCAGACGCGACAGTTTTAGGTGCTGTTTTCGAGAGGAGTGCAGGTT
>JALETI010000198.1 GCA_022781515.1 Lachnospiraceae bacterium | reverse complement strand
TGCTAAAAGTGTTCCCAATAATCCAACCACGAATATATGTCAGCATATATGGATGATAGTCGTTGAAGAATCAGCTTTGTAAAGAGCCGGATGCGGGAAATCCGCACGTCCGGATCTGTGAGGGGTATGCCTCGTAAGGGGCATATCTACTCGACGACAATGGGTAGTTCACAATGCTCTTTTGAAGTAAAAAGCAAGGGTGACATAACTGCATAGAGCGTCAGCGTATTCTTTGATTATGAAGAATGAGCTGGCGTTCTTTTGGTTATGGCAGAGCCGGACCCATTATGGCAGAGACGGAATCATTATAACGGGGTGTGGCTTATACTAGGGTATCAGCCAATGTAATGATTCATCATTGCCTTCTTAAAAGAGGATCCATATTTTCTTCCGATTGGCAATACTTCCCCATTATCAAGGATCAGTTCCGTGCCGTATACCTTATTGACGTGTTCCATATTAACCAGGATTGTTCTATGTATCTGAACGAATGTATCAGACACCATTTCCGAAATCTGATGAAAGGTTACCGGTATTTTTTCCTGCTGCTGTTTCGTATGCAGGATTACATTGTGTTCTGAACTTTCTATATATAAAATACCCGCCGAGCAATAACGATAGATCCCTTTTTTGCAATTGATCTGGAAATAGCTGTTTCGATTCTTCACAAGTACTCTGTTCAGACAGAGATGGAGTTTTTGGGGGTCAATGGGTTTCAGCAAATAATCCAGAGCATTTACCGCGTAACCATCGATTGCATATTCTCTGTAACCGGTAACGAAAACAATTTCATTTTTATAATGATGGTTTCTGAGGATTTTTGCCAGTTCAATTCCATTTTTCTGACCATCCAGAAGAATATCAAGAAAGCAGATGTCATATTTCTGTATGTCATCTGCAGTATCGTTTAAGCTGTACTGCACATCGCATTGAATCTCATGTCCGTTTTCCATGGAAAAAGACAATATCATTTCTTTTAATCGCTCCGCTTGAAGCGGTTCATTATCTACAATCAGGCACTGCAACAACATTAAAACTAAACTCCGTTTGCTGCCATCAGATGAGCTTCACGTCGATTTTTTTGTGCTTTGCACTCGTAAAATTGGCTCATCATGTTAAAGGCAGCATGATCTGTACTGTGAATTGCTTTTCTTCAGGAAAAATCTCAATCATTCCACCGGCTTCTTCTACAATCTGACGGATTCGCTTTAACCCGAATCCATGATTTTTTTCTGTTTTTCTGCTTTTCAGATTTCCTGAATAATCGTATTCATAATTCCATTCTGAAGAATTATTTACAAGAATCAATAACTGTTTTCCTGACGGTTTGATGGTCAGAGAAATATATCGATCCGAAATCGCCGGGCTGCATGCGATCCGCTGACATGCTTCAATGGCATTGTCCATCAGATTGCTGATCAGAGAAGTCATACGGTATTCACTGATCGGAAGCTTCACGGGAATCATCAGAAAGTGATCAAATCGGATTTGGCTGGAATCCATTTTTTCTTTCTTGATGGAAAGCAGTAAATCAAGGGAACTGATTCCAGTGGCAAAACCGACCGTATCGGAACAGCAATCCAGCTCATAGGAATCCAGATACGCCAGAAGTTTCTCCGTATCACCGCATTCCGCAAGTGCACGGATCACAGCCAGATGGTTTCTCTGATCGTGAAGAAAGATGCTGATTTGTCTGCCGGATGTATGAATTGTTTCGAATTCCTTCTGTTCAAACTGAACGGATTGTTCCTGCTCCCATCGGATTCTTCTGGCCCTCATATAAGCCAGGGAAAATACAATTATACAGAACAATGCAGTGAATAATGCAAATCCCAGATAATATGTATAAACATTCCAGATCATACTGACTATTATTCCACCCTATTTTCTATCACTGAATAAATATTTCAAAGCTGCCAAAAGGACTGCAATCATGGTTACGACCTTTAACGCACCGTATACGTATGATATCAGTATAAACATCGTTTGATCTCCTTTCAAGGTTGTTCATGCCGTTTCCTGTGTCGTTCATGAAATAGTATAGATTTCTCATTTTGTGTATGATATATAAATAATATCCTATGGAACGGAAGATTACAAGGCTGTAATCTATGATGAATATGTAAAGGGGGATTGTAAATGATTTATATTTCATACGCTTTAGGAATTTTCAGATTTCTTGTTATGCTTGTTGTTTTCCTCGCTGCAATCAAATACCTGATGAAAAAGTGAAAAGTGAGTAATGAAAAATGATTTATCTCAAACGGGAAGATCGTTTTGAAGAGTGAAGACTGCGCACGGATTCGAATAGGAAAATGTTTGCTTTGCAAACCGAATCCGGCGCCAAATCTCCGTAAGCGTCGATCTGAACAATTGTCGGTAAAAAGCCATGCCAGAAAGAGAGAGAAAGACGTTTTTCAAACTCGTCTAAATTCAGTTCTCGTCTCAGTTCTTCCTTAGTCGGCATATACGGCAGATATTTTGCAGCAAAAATTTGCCTGTTGTCCTCTGGCAAAGTAAACTCAATTAACGTATCGCTCTTATCAGCACAGAGAACAATACCAATCGGTGGGTTATCACCTTCATTCATCATCCGGCGAGTATAATAATTGACATACATCTGCATTTGCCCAAGATCCTGATGTGTCAGATCTCCGATTTTTAAGTCAATCAGAACAAAACATTTCAGAATGAAGTTGTAGAACACCAAATCTATATAGAAATGTCTGCCATCCACATTGAAGTGTTTCTGCCGTGCCACAAAAGAGTATCCTCTGCCAAGTTCCAGCAGGAACTTTTGCAGATGGTCTATCAATGCCTGTTCCAGTTCAGACTCGTAATAATGCTCATTAGGTGGAAGATTCAGAAATTCAAGAACATATGGATTCTTTATAATCTTTTCATACTCTGGTCCTGGTTCTAATGATTCAATTTCCGCAGCTACGCTGTCTTTATCTCTGCTGGAGAGAATACGCTGATAATAAAATGAGTTGATCTGTCGGTCCAACTGTCTGGAACTCCATCCTGATTTCACCGATTCTTCCAGATAAAAATTGCGGGCAGCTTCGTCGTTCACCTTCATCAACGTTCGATAATGAGTCCAACTCAATTCAGGACGCAGTGCGTCCTGAATTGGAAAAGTAACATAGAATCTGCGCATATTCCGAAGATTGCTTACATCAAACCCTTTTCCGAATTCAGAAGTCAGTTTATCGGATAAAAATTGCAGAAGCTGTTTACCATATGCGGCACGGTCATTCTCTCCGCAGGCTTCGCAAAATGAATTCAATAATCCAATCCACTGTAATGACTGGAATTATAGGAAGCTGTGATAAAAAATTCAAATTTGAAAATCTCCCGGATGTACTGGATGCAAAGAGTATTACGGTCCTTCTTCTGCCTATACAACTATCAGTTGATTTTATCAACTAAAATCAACCACGAATCCATTGAGGTTGATTTTGTCTACTGATACAATAGCGGCAGAGGTGATATCATGAAAGAAATCAATATTGCGCGAACCATTATAAATAAGCGGAAAGAAAAAGGACTGACACAGGATGAGCTTGCCGGCCATATCGGGGTTTCCAAGGCAGCTGTTTCAAAATGGGAAATCGGGCAAAGTTATCCGGATATTACGATTCTGCCGCAGCTTGCCAGCTTTTTTAATATCAGTATTGATGAATTAATGGGGTATGAGCCGCAGATGCACAAAGAGGACATTCGCAAATTGTATGTGAGATTGTCCCATGATTTTACAGTAAAGCCGTTTGAAGATGTAATGGAAGAGTGCCGTGAAATTGCAAAAAAGTATTTTTCATGCTTCCCGTTGCTTTTTCAGATAGGTACTTTGATTGTGAATAACAGTACGGAATCAGGTGATCGGGACAGGAGTGCCGCAGCTATTGAGGAGGCAAAAGCTCTGTTTATTCGCATAAAAAATGAAAGTGAAGACACTGAGCTTTGCCGGCTTG
>JALETI010000183.1 GCA_022781515.1 Lachnospiraceae bacterium | reverse complement strand
AAAGCCATCAGTCTGAAAAACCGGGTGCGGCAGTATTTTCAGAGCAGCCGCAATAAGACTGCCAAAATCCTGCATATGGTATCCAACATCTGCTGGTTTGAATATATTCTGACGGATTCGGAACTGGAGGCTCTGGTTCTGGAAAATAATCTGATCAAAGAACACCGTCCCCGATACAATACACTGCTGAAGGATGATAAAACCTATCCTTACATTAAAGTGACATTGGGAGAAACCTTCCCCCGTATTCTCTTTTCCAGAGACCGGAAAAAGGATCACTCCCGCTATTTCGGTCCTTATACCAGTTCTGAATCCGTAAAAAATACCATTGATCTGCTGCACAAGCTGTTTCAGCTTCGTACCTGCAGCAAATCCCTTGACGGCAGCCCCTGCGGACAGCGTCCCTGTCTGAACCATCATCTGGGACAGTGCAGTGCACCCTGTCAGGGCAATATCAGTCGTGAAAAATATTTGGAGCAGATTCAGGAAGCTCTGGATTTTCTGGAGGGGCGAAATCATAAAAAAGTAGAACAGATTCTCACTGACCGAATGATGAAGGCTTCCGAAGATATGGATTTCGAAAAAGCTGCCCAGATCCGTGACCTGCTTTATTCTGTTCAGAAAATCGAGGAAAAGCAGAAAATCAATGCGGAAAATCAGCATGATGACCGGGATATCATTGCCATTGCTTCAGAAGGATATGATGCTGTAGTTCAGATGTTCTTTGTTCGTGACGGACACCTGATCGGACGGGATCATTTTCGTCTGAAGGCAGCAGAAGATGACACGCCTGCCCAGGTTCTGAATGAATTCGTAAAACAGTTTTACGCCGGTACTCCCTACATCCCCGAAGAACTGCTTCTGATGCTTCCGATAGCAGACAGTGCACTTATTGAAAAATGGCTTTCGGAACGACGGGGCTCCAAAGTTGTGTGTCATGTCCCGCAGAGAGGAGAAAAGGCCCGATTGATGAAACTGGCCGAAAAAAATGCTTCTATCATTCTGGAGCAGGGAAGAGAAAAAGCCCGCAGAGAAGAACAGCGCACCCTCGGTGCATGTGCTGAAATAGCAGGGTGGCTTTCTCTTCCGGAAATACGGCGAATGGAAGCCTTTGATATTTCCAATATCAGCGGTTTTGAATCGGTGGGATCCATGGTGGTATTTGAAAATGGAAAATCCAAACGAAGTGATTATCGAAAATTCCGAATCCGAAGTGTGGCCGGACCGGATGACTATGCTTCCATGCGGGAGGTGCTGACAAGACGTTTTACCCATGGTCTGAATGAAAAAGAATCCGGAGAGGAAAATTCCCTGACCAGCTTCAGCAAATTTCCGGATCTGATCATGATGGACGGCGGCCGTGGTCAGGTAAATATTGCATTGAGTGTCCTTGCCGAGCTGAATCTGGATATTCCCGTCTGCGGTATGGTAAAAGATGATCATCACAATACCCGTGGTCTTTATTACAATAATATAGAAATTGATATTGATACCCATTCCGAAGGTTTTCGTCTGATTACCCGGATTCAGGATGAAGCACACCGCTTTGCTATCGAATTCCATCGAAGTCTCCGGAGCAAATCACAGGTTCATTCGGTCCTGGATGACATCCCCGGCATCGGACCCACCCGAAGGAAAGCGCTTATGAAGCAGTATGCCTCTCTGGAAGAAATCCGGAATGCTTCTGTCGAAGAACTGTCTTCTGTCTCCGGAATGAATAAAAAATCAGCAGAAAGTGTTTATGCATTTTTCCATAACACCTCTGCTGATTAGTACCATAAAAAAGTATGATTCAAAATCCGGATAGTATATATCTGAAAAAAGTATATATCTGAAAAAAGTATATACCTGGAAACAGTTTATACCTGGGAGCAGTTTATACCTGAAAACAGCTTATACCTGAAAACAGCTTATACCTGGAAACAGCTTCCGCCTACGAATTCACGCAATATGGAATTGATGGGGATGTTTTCTGTACCCACACCAAGAAAATAATCAAAAAACTTCAGCAGCCTTCTTGCTTCAGCTCCCTCTGCACTTTCCGGAGGAATCTGGAGCAGGAGAGGCTCGGCATAGGCTTTCAGTACCGCCAGTTCATAAATCAGTGAAGAATCAAATACCACATCTGCGTCTTCCTGATAAGGGAAAATATTGTTTTCCTCACCGTGTCGGACAGAATCCCATCTCTTAATGGTATCCTGTGCAGATGCTCCCCTTGTTCTGGCATCCCTGACCATTCTTCGGATCAGTCTTCCATCCGTGGTCGGAATTCGATTATGCTCATCAATATTCAGCTGGGTCAGGGCACTCAGATAGATACGGAACTTACTTTCTTTCGGAAGTTTATATGACATGGCATCATTCAGCGCATGAATCCCTTCGATGACAAGAATATCTTCTTCTCCCAGTTTCATGGGATCTCCTTTGTACTCCCGTTTTCCGGAGACAAAATTGTAAGTGGGCAGCACAACTTCCTTCCCATCCAGAAGATCACACATATCTGCATTGAACTGTTCGATATCCAGTGCTTCCAGACACTCAAAATCGTATTCTCCATTTTCATCCTTCGGTGTCCGTTCTCTTTCCACAAAGTAATTATCCACGGAAATGGGACAGGGATTCAGTCCATGGGCTTTCAGCTGAATTCCCAGTCTTCGGCTGGTGGTTGTCTTGCCCGATGATGAAGGACCTGCAATCATGACAAATTTTATTTCCGGTCGGGAGGCGATTTCCTGTGCAATATCTGCAAGCCGCTTCTCCTGTAATGCTTCCTGCACCAGAATCAGTTCTGTAATATCCCCCTTTGAAATGATCTGATTCAGATCGCCAACGGTATTGACTCCCAGCATTTTTTTCCAGCTCACAGACCGGAGCAGTGCAGCATACAATTTCTCCTGCGGCATAAAGGGAGGAATTACCTCCGGTTCGGAAACATCCGGCAGCTGAAGTACCACATAATTACCGTACATACAGAGATCAAAATACTTCAGATAACCGGTGGAAGGTACCATATAGCCATAAAAATAATTCTCAAAATCTTCCAGACGGTATACATTCACACTGGATGATCTGCGGAAACGGAAAAGATCCGCTTTGCTTTTCATCTTGTGCGAATCAAAAATCTCAATTGCCTTTCTTGTATGCATGGTCCGCTTTACAATCGGAAGATTCTGCTCCACGATTTCCTGCATGTGAATCTTCACCTGATCAAGAAGTTCCTGATTCACAGGGACCTCCGCTTCCACTTCAATCAGAAGACCCTTTCTAACAGAAAACAAAACCCGCACATTGGTTACTTTTTCATGTCCCACGGTCTGATAAAATGCCTTCAGAAACAGAAACAGAACACTTCTGTGATAGGTCTTCATCCCCGACTTATTCTCTGCAGTCAGAAAGGTGATTTCCCCATCCTGTTCGATTTCTTTATTGAGTTCGCATAAATATCCGCCCTGACTTGCCAGTACAATATCATGCACATAGTTTTTCTGATATCGCTTTGCCAGTTCCAGATAAGTTGTACCTTCCACACACTGTTCTTCCAGTCCGTCAATCATTAATTTCAGCATTGGTTCCCCTCCCCATTATGAATTTCTGATTTCTCTCCGCCCGCCACTTGCGTAGTTTCTTTTTCTCACCCACCACTTAACATCGATAATGTTTGAAGTGGGGAAATCCTATTTACTTGTTCAAACAATCCCCATACAATTATCCATTACTGTTCCGCAATCTGCAACCTGATTCGGCCTGCATCTGTACAAGCATCGATCAGAACTCATGTTAAGATATTGGGATCAAAAGGTTTCGACCCTAATACACCGTAAAAGGTGATGTCGGTCTTGCAGTGACAATTTCCAGCTCAGGAAATGCTCTTCTGATTTTATCCGCCATGATCGGCACAAAGATTTTCTCAAGGCCGAAATGTCCGGCATCGATAACGGATATACCCATATCCACACAGTCAATTCCTTCATGATGACCGATATCTCCGGTCAGAAATACATCCGCCTGTGAAGCAATCACTTCGTTCAGCATGGATCGGCCGGAACCGGGACATACTGCAACACGGCTGATTTTCTTCTCCGGTGAATGGGCAGAAAAAATATTCACCTGCTTCAGGCTGAAAATCTGTTTTACATAGTCTGCAAATTCCATCAAAGTAAGCGGCTGCCTCAGATTACCTGCCACACCGATGCCCCAGGGATCCTCCAGATGACCGCTCATATCTTCCAGAGGAGAACAGCATCCCAGCTGAAGCAAGGCCCCTGCCAGTTCACCCATACCGCCCGGCATCGCATCAAAATTGGTATGTGCCGAATAGCATGCAACATCATTACCGATCAGCATATACAGCTTTCTTCCGATGGAAGTATCTCCGGTAACCTGTTTGATTCCCTTAAAAAGAAGGGGATGGTGGGTCAGCAGAAAATCACATCGCTGTACAGCTGCATCATATACCACTTCTTCTGTGGCATCCAGTGCAATGTAAACCCGATGAATCTCTTTTCCCATATGTCCCACCTGCAGACCGGAATTATCCCAGTCACATGCATAGTTTAAAGGAATCTCTCTGTTCAGAAAATCCACAAAATCTTTTATATCCATAATTCAATTCTTCCTCTCCATGTATTTTTCCGGTTTCAGCTAACAGTTCTGCATGGCATTCCATGCTGCAAGAGCCTGACTGTAACGATCCTGCAGTTCTTCCATTCTGGCATGCAGACGTGTATCTGCGTTTTCATCCTTCTGACCACCGGATTTCCGTTCCAGTACAGAAAGCAGTTCTTTTATCTTTTCCTGCTCTTTTTTCAGATATTCCTGCAATACCGGATGTCTGCTCCGGATCAGTTCGGATCCATATGTATATTCATATTCATATTGATAGCACATTGTTCCGCGGATGACATCCATGATCACATAATATTTTCCGCCATCCAGAACCATATCTTCTCCGGCTATACAGAATCCATTCTGTTCCAGCCAATGTCTTGTCTCCCCCTGCTCACTCTGGGGAGAAATAATCCAGTGGGACACACTGTCCCACATGTGTCTTCCTTCTCCCATGATTTTCTGAATCAGAGCACCACCCATACCGGCAATTACAATGATATCAACCTCTCCCGGCATCAGACTCGCTGCTCCGTCCGATAATCGTGTTTCGATATGTTTTGTCAGATGACATTGGCGAATTGCATGCTGCGCCCTGGATAAGGGACCTTCCCCCACATCCATGGCAACGGCATGTCTGATTTTGCCGGACTGCACCAGCCAGATGGGAAGATGACCGTGATCAGTTCCGATATCTGCCATCTTTGCCCCTGCCGGTACCATATCCGCTATCGTCTGTAATCTGATTGATAGATTCATGAATTTCTGAACCTTCCCTTCCTCTCCGGCTCTGCCGGTCTGTTATCCTGTATCTCATGGCTCCAGAAAGTCCCGCAGTTTGCAGCTTCTGCTGGGATGTCTGAGCTTTCGGAGTGCCTTCGCCTCAATCTGACGGATTCTTTCTCTGGTTACATTAAAATCTTTTCCAACCTCTTCCAGTGTTCTGGCCTGACCATCGTACAGACCGAACCGGAGGCTGATCACCTGCTGTTCTCTGTTGGTCAGTGTATCCAGCACTTCTTCCAGCTGTTCCTTCAGCATCACATTGGTTGCCGCTTCCATGGGTACTTCCACATTTTCATCCGCAAGAAAATCGCCCAGATGGCTTTCCTCTTCTTCTCCCACCGGTGATTCCAGAGAAACCGGATCCTGAGCATTTTTCATAATCTCAGCAACCCTGGATACCGGCATATCCAGACGTTTGGCCAGTTCTTCCACACTGGGTTCCCTTCCCAGTTCCTGTACCATCTGTCTGGAAGTGCGGATCAGCCGGTTAATGGTTTCTACCATATGAACCGGAATGCGAATGGTACGGGACTGATCTGCAATGGCCCTGGTGATGGCCTGCCGTATCCACCAGGTTGCATAGGTACTGAATTTATATCCTCTTGTATAATCAAACTTTTCCACAGCTTTGATCAGTCCAAGGTTTCCCTCCTGAATCAGATCCAGAAGCTGCATTCCTCGCCCTGTGTAATGCTTTGCAATGCTGACCACCAGACGCAGATTGCTTTCTGCCAGCTTTTTTCTGGCTTCTTCATCTCCTTCTGCAGCTTTTGCTGCCAGTTCCAGTTCTTCCTCCCCTGACAGCAGCGGTACCTTACCGATTTCCTTCAGATACATTTTTACCGGATCCTGTGTTACAGAAGACTCGGATAAAGGCACTTCCCAATCGGGCTCCGCCGAATCCCATCTGTTGTTCTCATCGACGCAGCCGTTCTCCTCCGTATAATCCTTTTCAAACGGAATCTCCTGATTTCTCTCAGGATCCTCTACAATAATTTTATGAGTATCCAGACAGTCCAGAATTGCATCCAGCTCCTCTCCATTCAAATCATCTTCAGCAAAGAAATCCAGTATCTCTTCATAACTGATATGGCTGTCATTCTTTCCTGCAATTTGCAGCAGTTCCTGTAATCTGTCTCTGAACTTCTGATTTATTCCACTCATCATATCCTCCTTACAGGGCCGCACTGACTATAGTGTAACCCGTTTCAAAAGACTTTATGCCATTTTACAGAGAAATACGAAGTCTGCGCAGCCTTTCCTGCATCTTTACGATTTCCTGAAAAGCTGCCAGATCCGATGTATCTCTTCCCATCATGCGCAGGCTGTCAGACTTTACTTTACGGACAAGATCCGTAAAAATCTTTTCTGTTTCCTCTTTTGAAACGGATTCTCCCAGTCCTGAATGGAAGATTTCCGATATAATCTGATATTCCTGACCTTCTTCCGACTGTCCGGATGACTGCCCCACCGTTTCATCAGGATGTCGTGCAATAAAATGATTGGTCAATTCCGATGGATTGACCGGTTCATTGTTCTTCAGTCGTTCAAAGATCATTGCGGCCAGCTCCTTATACCCCGGTTCTGTAAAGTCCGAAGTATCCACCAGTTCTTCAATCTGTTTATAAACCGCCGGATATGCCACCAGATATGACAGCAGCATCCTCTGGGCCTTTTTTTCAGACGTATCTTTCTTCTTTTTCCTTTCAATACGTCTTTTTTCCACAGGATCTTCCGGATCGGTTCCATAATGTTCTCCCGGAAGAAGTCCTGCTCCCATCTGATTTACCTTCCGCCTGAGGCTGGCGGCATTCATCTCATACTCAAGGGCAACGGCATCTATATAATTGCTCCGCTCCATTTCATCCTCAAATTCCAGAAGCTTTTTCGCCGTCTCTGTCTGAAAAGTCGTTTTCTGCTCCGGATCTCTGAAGTCAAATTGGGATCGAAGTACGCCGATTTCATACAGAAAGCTGTTCTGTGCCTTTCGGATTCTCTCTTCATAAGCCTCTGCACCCTCTGCTTTTATGAACTCATCCGGATCCTTGTACGGCCGCATATTCAGTACCTTCACAGACAACCCGGCCCGTTTCAGAATGGGGATTGCACGCAATGCAGCATTCACCCCCGCCTGGTCACTGTCAAATGTCAGTATCACCTGTTTTACATACCGCTTCATCAGAATGGCATGCTGGGGCGTAAAAGCGGTTCCCAAGGATGCGACCGCATTGGTAAAACCGGCCTGATGCAGCGCAATAACATCCATATACCCTTCACATAAAAGAAAATAATCCTTTCTGGCCTTTTTAGCTGCATGCAGTCCGTAAAGATTACGGCTTTTATCAAATAATCTGGTTTCAGGGGAATTCAGATACTTCGGCACACCATCGCCCAGAACACGCCCTCCGAAACCGATTACCCGATTGTTCACATCCATAATCGGGAACATCACCCGATTTCTGAACAGGTCATGGGCACCTTTCTGATCCACCCGGATCAGACCGCAGTCTGCCAGAAGCTGATCCTCATATCCTTTCTGCTTCAGATAGCGATACAGTTCATCCCAGGCGATATTAGAATACCCCAGACCAAATCCTGTAATGGTCTCATCGGACAAACCACGTCCCCTCAGGTACTGATATGCCCTTGCTCCCTGCTTCGAACGCAGCTGATAGTAATAATATCTTGCCGTCAGCTTATTCACTTCCAGCATCCGCTTTCTTCGGCTGTCCTCTGCTCTGTCCCGATTGCCATCATCTTTCGGAAGCGTGATACCTGCCCTGTCTGCAAGATATTCTATCGCTTCCTGAAACGAATAACTTTCATACTCCATTACAAAGGTATACACATTGCCGCCGGCACCACATCCGAAACAATGATACAGCTGCATATCACCGGATACCGAAAATGACGGTGTCTTTTCATTATGAAAAGGACAAAGTCCCGTATAACGGCTTCCCTGACGCTTCAGCTTTACATACTGACCAATAATATCCACAATATCATTGGCCCTGCTCACTTCATCAACAATTTCTTCTGAATAAAACAAAATGACTGACTCCTCCGGCCTCCGGTCCGCCCTGCAGATATCCAGAATCAGCTTATACAGCCTTTCTCAAACAGTATGTCCCGGAATACTTTTATTTATCGATTCGATATTTACCCACATTTTTTATTGAAAAAAAATGAATGCACCGCTGTCCTGCTGCCGAATGTTTCCCGCTGCTGCCAGAACTGTCCTATCGGATCTGTGCAATAATATCTCCTTTTTTTACGGAACCGTAAGGACTGAATTTTACTTTATCATATTCACCCATTTCTGTAATGACCAGCACAGAAGTCGGCGAATAGCCGGATTCTGCAATCTCTTCAATTGAAAACCGGATTAAGGGATCACCGGCTTTCACTTCCTGCCCTTCATTCACCAGCAGTCTGAATCCGCGTCCGTTCATTTCAACGGTATTTAATCCGATATGGAGAAGCAGTTCAATCCCTCTTGCCCCCTCGATGCAGCAGGAATGCGCAGAACGCAGTATATGTCTGACAATTCCATCTATCGGTGATATCAGAAGTGATTCTTCCGGAATCACAGCGATTCCTTCCCCAAGAATATTCCTTGAAAAAACGGGATCCGATACTTCTTCCACCGGTATCAGCATCCCTTCCATAAAGGTATGCAGTCTCAGTTCATTATAATGACCCATTTCATCCCAAAATGTCTTTAGTACACTCATTTTTACAGTCCCCCGATCCCCAAAAGAGAACTTATGTTCTATTATAGCAATGTTAATTTTGAATTACAAGTAAATTTTTTATAAATTCCATACGAATACATGCGATAGATGTCAGATACCGAACTCATTTGACTGAGATAGAATTTTTAAAATCAAATCCACACCCGCGAAACGTATAATCTTATTTTCGCATAAATTCCATAAAATGTCCATGGCAGTCTGGTGGACATTCTTCTTAATATGGCAGAAAAGAAAAAAAGCATCAGTCTGCGACTGATGCCTGTTCATGAGACACCGGGGACTCGAACCCCGGACAACTTGATTAAAAGTCAAGTGCTCTACCACCTGAGCTAGTATCCCATACTTATAAGATTGTAATAAAAACTTTGACTGGGCTAGCCGGATTCGAACCGTCGAATGCAGGAGTCAAAGTCCTGTGCCTTACCGCTTGGCGATAGCCCATTGCATGTGCCACCAAGTCAAATGGCAGGGTGGGTACAGGGACTCGAACCCTGGGCCTTCAGAGCCACAATCTGACGCGCTAACCAACTGCGCCATACCCACCATACTACATCAGTTTCCTGATGAAGCGGGTGATGGGAATCGAACCCACGTATCCAGCTTGGAAGGCTGGTGTTCTACCATTGAACTACACCCGCATACGCGCTGCTCGCTTCATCAGCGAACAAGACGTATTATAAAGGAACTTTTTTGATTTGTCAACATTTTTTTCAATTTTTTATACAAAATATTTTTCTGGAAAATTACAGGTTACTGCGCAGGGCAAATACTGAAACATTATGCACGCTTCCCCGGTGCTGTACATCTGTCAGAAAAGCTTAAACGGCAACAAATCTGGGGCTGTATTCTATTTTCCCGGTTTCTTCATCCACTTCCATGATCAGATACGTTTCCTTCCGGTCCTGCTGTCTGGGTCTTCCGAGACTGCCCGGATTCAGCAGGACAAAACCATCTTTTCGCTGATCAAAATACGGTACATGGGTGTGGCCGAACATGACAATATCCGCACCGCATTCACGGCCAAGATCTTCCACATCATACAGGCTGTAATTCACACCATATCGGTGACCGTGGGTCATGAAAATCAGATGACCGCCGATTTCCACCATCGTGTCAGTCGGCCACTCTCCATCATAATCGCAGTTGCCTCTAACGGCCTGCAGCGGACAGCCGCACACTTTTTCAATATACTTGCCGTGTCCCTCCAGATCCCCCAGATGCAGAACCATGTCAACCTGCTTTTCCTGCCGCATGACCTTTTCAATTTCTCTGGGGTAATTGTGGGTATCGCTGATGACCAATATTTTTTTAATACTCATATTTTCTCCTTATTATCAGTACATCGTTTACAGAATCGATGTATTTATGCTTCGTCCACCAATTTGCGTACAGCGCGGAGAGCACGTCCCCTGTGACTGATGGCATTCTTTTCATCCGGTGTCAGTTCCGCCATGGTTTTTCCGTACTCCGGCACGAAGAAAATGGGATCGTACCCAAAACCGCCGTTTCCAGACGGTTTTTCTGCAATCAGTCCTTCCACCGTGCCCAATGCACAGAATTCTCTGCCGTCCGGCATGATCACTGCCATGGCACATACGTAACGGGTACTGCGTTCCTCTCCCTTTGCATCCTTCAATCGATCCAGAATGATCTGATTTTTCACCTCGTAGGGGGTATCATGTCCCAGATATCTTGCAGAATAAACACCGGGTTCCTTATTCAGATAGTCAATTTCCAGACCGGAATCATCTGCCAGTACCATTGCACCGGTCAGTTTGTGGATTGCCCGGCATTTGATCAGGGCATTTTCCTCAAAAGTAGTGCCATTTTCCTCCACATCCAGATCAATTCCTGCTTCTTTCTGGGAAATGATCTCCTTTCCGTAATCTTCCATAATTTCGCGTATTTCACGAATCTTTCCTGCATTATTGGAAGCAATAATCAATTTATCTTTCATCTTCATCCTTCTTTTCTATTTTCCATCCGGGTTTTTTCTTCTGGGAGGCTTCGGTCCCATAAACTGATAAAATGTGGTTTTCATCATACCATTATAGATTTTACGAACCTTGTCTGCCTTTCGTCCCATCTGTTTTTCCAGTCCGTCATAGTTGGTAATCACATAGGCTGACCAGGAATCCAGCTGCTTAAACTGCCGGCAGAAATCCCCGTAAATGGGCGGCAGATCCTTTTTCTCTTCCAGACGCTCGCCGTAAGGCGGGTTGGTAATAATAAAACCATATTTTTTCGGGTGACTCAATTCACTGACCGGTCTTCTCTGAAAATGAATCAGATGATCCACGCCCGCCAGTTTTGCATTCTCTCTGGCACATTTTACCACTTCACCATCCAGATCATATCCCTGAATATCGGTTTCCACCATGCGGTTTTCCAGGTCCAGTGCTTCTTCCCTTGCTTCTCTCCAGAGTTTTTTATCAATCAGATTATCCCAGCTCTGGGCCAGAAACTTCCGGTTTACACCGGGTGCAATGTTGGCTGCAATCATGGCTGCTTCAATCGGGAACGTACCGCTGCCGCAGAAGGGATCCACCAGAATACGATCCGGCCGCCAGGGAGTCAGCATCAGCAGCGATGCCGCCAGTGTTTCCGTAATGGGAGCCTTTGCCGAGTAAATACGATATCCTCTTTTATGGAGGGAATCCCCCGAAGTATCAATGGTGACGGTCACTTCATCTTTCATAAGAAAAATCCGGACCGGATAGGAATTTCCGCTTTCCTCAAACCAGCGGGAATGATATACCGTCTTCAGTCTCTCCACCATCGCTTTTTTGGCAATGGACTGAATATCGGAAGTGCTGAACAGTTTGCTCTTAATAGAGGTGGCTTTGGTTACCCAGAACTTTCCATCCAGCGGAATATAATTCTCCCAGGGCAGATTTTTAATTCCCTGAAACAATTCTTCAAAGGTTTCCGCATGAAAGGTTCCCACATTCACCAGAATACGTTCTGTAGTTCTGAGAAACATATTGGCACGGCAGATGGCCTCTGCATCTCCTTCAAAGGTTACTCTTCCATCCTCAACCTTTGTGATCTCATATCCGAGATCATATATTTCTTTTTTTAATATCGCTTCCGTACCAAAATGGCAGGGTGCGCTCAATTCAAATACCTGCATAATTTCTCCCGTTTCGGATGCTTTTTTACATAGATCCGTTTTGCCCGGCAGCTGGCAGAATCCAGATTCTGGCAAAACTTCAGTAACACAGATTATAATAGATGAAATCTTCCTGCCTGACAAGTAGTTTCCTTCTATTTCCACATATAACCGCAGCACCACTCCTTTTTGGGCTGCTGCGGCTCTTTCCACCTTACTCAGCCCAAAAAGAACGGCGTGATTGGAATCACGCCGTTCTTTGAAAATATGTAATCTTTCTATCTTCCGCAGCACTGTTTGAATTTCCGTCCGGAACCGCAGGGGCAGGGATCGTTCCGTCCCACCTTAGCCTGCATACGTTTATAAGGCTTATCCCCTTTGTGCAGATAAGAAGGTTCCTTTTTCACCGGTGCGGTTGCTCTTGCATAGCTTAAAAGCAGGTTGATTTTCAGCTGCTCCGGACTGATTTTCTCCGGTTTGACTTCACACAGTTCTTTTACCAGCCGATCGGCTTCCTCTTCTGCATTGGCTTTTACACGTTCAATCAGATCAGCCATCAATCCGTATATAATAGGATAATTCCTGCGGATATATTCAAATTCCCGCTGATGTTCTCCATAGTACTGGCATACATACCATGCATATGTCAGATAGTTGTCCATGATCCGATTCTTTTTGCCGGGAATACCGGTTTCCTTCATGTCATACTCTCTGAGATACACAGCAGAGAGTACGGCTTTCATGAAATCATTCACCTGTATGTCTTCATTATAATCATGGGCTTCAGCAGATGCAAAGGCAGACTCCAGTGTAATTTCATACTTACTTCCCTTCAGATATCCGCGTTCACGAATCTGATCTGCAAAACGGATGAAGATCGGACGATACCAACGATTGCCGAGCATGCCGCTGAAATACGCAACTGTGGCTGAAAGATAGTCCTGCATCTTTTCATTCATATCCACCGCCTCAAGGAAACGGAAATATGCCTGTTCATCTTCAGCATAATTCTTTCCTGCCTTCAGATCCAGATCCAGAAGATTCTGATACAGCTCATTCAACATCTTCGGCGCCGCCTGATATCCGCATGCTTCTGCTGCTGCCGCTGCCTTTGCAAAGGTTTCCTGCTTCCAGGTTTTTCTCTGGGTACGCATCAGAGAATCTCCGAATGCATCCACATAATCCGGATGAACAAATGATACAGGCCAGATTCCCTCCAGATAGGTCAGCGCTTTCTCATACTCTTCCATTTCATGAAAAATCAGACCCATGTAAAGCTTCGGAAGCTTTTCATCCGGCATTTCCTCAATCAGATTCTGAAACATGATTTCCGCAGGAAAATACTTTTTCAATGCAAAATTGCATCGTCCCAGCAGCATTCGAAGCTCTGCAGCATCTTCCGCAGGGCAGAATTCCAGTACACGGCGGCACATATTTGCCGCATTATTAAATTCCTTTTTGCTTTCATACCGAAAAGCACGCATAGCCCACTCCCTTGTTTCCACCGGAAGTCTGGTTACGATTTCTTTGATGCGATCCAGGTTCTTTTCATAATCCTCACCTGAAACAATTGTAATCTGTCCAGCCATTTCCCCAATATTCCTTTCCCAGCTGATTTGTCGATTTAAATACTACAATTTTATCACAGGATGTCGATAGTTGCCAGTCATACTGAAAAAAGTTACACATATTTATCTGTAAGGTTACGACGATATTCTCTGGGAGTTTTTCCTGTATACTTTCTGAATTGTCTTATGAAATAACTTGTGTTGTTAAATCCGCATTCCATGCTGATTTCCAGTATCGTAAGATTTGATTCTTTCAGCATTCTTTTTGCCTGTTCAATCCGAAGCTGGATCAGGTAATTAACAGGAGAGACTCCCGAAATTTTTTTAAA